>JAGRIO010000134.1 GCA_020443225.1 Pseudomonadales bacterium | reverse complement strand
GTCGAAGTGGGTGATGCCTAAATCGAAGGCGCGATGGATCATGGAACGGCCGGAAGTTGAGACCGTTTTTGCTTGTGTCTGCGACCTGAATGGTACGATGCGCGGCAAACGGCTGCCGGCCGAACAGGCGGCAAGAATTCTGGGTGGTGGTTTGCGAATGCCGCTGTCGATACTGAGCCTTGACGTATGGGGCGAAGATATTGAAGGTAACGAGCTTGTTTTCGAGACCGGTGACTCTGACGGAATATGCGACTTTACCGGCCGCCCGGTCGTGTTGATCAACTGGACAAGCAGGCCTTCTGCTCTGGCGATGCTATGGATGCGCGAGGAAGACGGCTCACCTTTTTCGGGTGATCCCCGAAGAGCCCTGGCACAGGTGATAGACCGCTATAAGATGCGTGGTCTTACCCCTGTTGTGGCTACAGAGCTGGAATTTTATCTCTACGACCCAAGCGACACGCAACCTCAACCACCCTGCTCACCCATCTCGAATAAACGTCTTGGCTCTGATGGCGCGATGTCACTCGACGAGTTGCAGCATTTTGACGAATTTCTGGATGACGTTTACGACGCCTGCGCCGAACAGGGTATTCAGGCTGACGCTGCTATTTCCGAGAATGGTGCAGGCCAGTTCGAGATCAATATGGTGCACGTCGCTGATGCACTGAAGGCTGCTGACGACGCGGTACTGTTCAAGCGGCTGGTCAGGGGTATTGCCCGCAAGCACGGTTTCGCTGCGACTTTTATGGCCAAGCCTTACGGTGATCTCTCTGGCAGTGGTATGCATGTCCATTACTCGTTGGAAAACGAGGCTGGCGAAAATCTGTTCGACAATGGCGGCGAAGAGGGTAGCCCGATCATGCGCAGTGCAGTCGCCGGCATGCTGGCGACGATGCAGGAAAACACGCTGGTCTTTGCGCCCCACGAAAACTCCTACCGCCGACTTTTGCCTGGAGCACACGCACCGACAAGTGTTGCATGGGGATATGAAAACCGTACTGCCGCCATCAGAATTCCAGGTGGCAATCCTGCAGCACGCCGGATTGAGCATCGGGTTGCTGGTGCTGACACGAACCCTTACCTGGTTCTGGCAAGCATTCTGGGTGGTGCATTACTCGGCATTGAGCAGGAGATGGAGCCGCCGGAACCGATCAGCGGCGATGCTTACAGCATGAAACTGGACCATCTTCCTCTGGATTGGGCGACGGCAATTGAGGCTTTCCGTCGTGGTGCCATGATCCAGCAAATTTACTCGAAGCGCCTTCAGACGATGCTGGTCGAAAGCAAGATGCAGGAGCTCAAACGTTTCGCGCGTCATGTCACTGATTTTGAGTATGACACCTATCTGGAGGTTGTCTGATGCTCAACCCTGGCTACGCCGCAACCAGTCACACTTCCAGCTACTACGCCGCCAGCGCCAACCCTGCGCCGGAACGCCCGCCTCTGCAGGGTGATATCACGACAGACATTCTGATTGTTGGTGCGGGATATAGTGGACTGTCGACGGGCCTGCATCTGGTGGAAAAGGGCTACAAGGTCGTGATCATTGAAGCGGCTCAGGTTGGTTGGGGCGCGTCAGGGCGCAACGGTGGCCAGATCGTCAATGGTTTGAATGCCAGCCTGCAGACGATCCGTAAACGTTATGGTACTGACACCGCGAATTTCGTCGCCGGACTGGTGCAGGAAGGTGGTGAAATCATCCGCCAACGCATCAAGACCTATGACATTCAATGCGACCTGAAAGAGGGCAACATTTTTACCGCCTATACCGGTGCGCATATGCGCGAACTGGAAGCCCGAATGAAGCTTTGGGCGGGATATGGGATCAACAACCAGCAGATTCTGGACAAGGAACAACTCCGCATGCATGTCAGATCAGACGTCTATGTTGGCGGTGTAATCGATCACTCTGGCGGTCATATACATCCACTTAATCTGGCGCTTGGCGAGGCCGCAGCATTTGAAAAGCTGGGCGGGGTTATCTATGAGCACACCCCTGCCATACAGGTAGATACAAAGGCAGCGAAGCCTGTCGTCAAGACCCGTGACGGTTCGATCACCTGTAACACCCTTGTGCTGTGTGGCAACGCATACCTGGGTCAGGTGGTGCCTGCACTTACGTCGCGGGTCATGCCTGTGTCGACCCTGGTTATGGCAACTGAACCCCTGGGCGATGAGTTGGCGCGCGATCTGATGCCTACCGACGTCTGTGTCGAAGATGCGCGATACATTCTTGATTACTACCGGATGTCCGCTGACAAGCGCATGCTGTTTGGTGGCGGGGTGGTTTATGGGGGTACTGATCCCCATGATATCAAGGCAAAGCTGCTGCCCAACATGCGGAAGGTGTTTCCGCAGTTAAAAAGCGCCAGGATTGACTTTGCCTGGAGCGGCAATTTCGCGCTGTCATTCAGTCGGGTCCCGCAGATGGGCCGTCTGGGCAACAACACTTATTTCGCTCATGGCTACAGCGGCCATGGTGTCACAGGTTCCCACACCTTCGGTCGCATTCTGGCTGAAGCTATCAATGGCGACCGGTCGCGGTTCGATGTCTTCGAAAAAGTGCCGTGGATTCCGTTCCCCGGCGGACGCCTGTTCAGGGTGCCCTATTCGGTAGCCGGATCCTGGTGGTACTCATTGCGCGATAAGCTGGGAATATAGCTAACAAAGACACTTAAGGGGCGTTACGACCCCTGAAGTGTCTTTGACAGCCCGGTAAATCTGGCAGCTAAAACGCCACACAATTTACCTGATTACACGATTCACCTGGTTACAGAATTTACTCAGCCACACAGTCTGCGTAGTAGCAGGTCTGACCATCTTCTCCCACTTCCTGCACCAGACCATGAATGTCGGTTTCAAAGCCGGGACATTCGCGGGCAAAATCGCGATTGAACTTAAGATATTCAACGATTTTCCGGTTGAACACTTCGCCAGGGATCAGCAGAGGAATGCCGGGTGGATAGGGTGTAATCAGGCCAGTGGTGATGCGTCCCTCCAGATCGTCGATCGGAACCCGTTGCGTCGTGCGTTTTGCGATATGAGCAAAGGCGTCGCTGGGATTCATCGCGGGTGTCAAATCACTCAGATACATCTCGGTAGACAGGACCGCCACATCGTATTTGGCATAAAGTCTGTGCACGTGCTGACAGAGATCGCGCAATCCCATTTTCTCGTAACGGGGCTGTATGGCGCAGAACTCAGGCATCGTGCGCCACATCGGCTGGTTTTTGGCATAGTCGTCCTTGAACTGCTGCAGCGCCGACACCAGGGAGTTCCAGCGCCCCTTAGTGATGCCGATAGTGAACATGATAAAGAAACTGTACAGACCAGTCTTTTCCACGACAACGCCATGTTCCGCCAGATACTTGGTCACGATCGACGCGGGAATGCCAGTTTCCTGAAACCCCCCGTTCATGTTCAGGCCGGGAGTGATAATGGTTGCCTTGATCGGGTCGAGCATATTAAAGCCCGGTGTCATGTCACCGAAGTCATGCCAGGAACCCTCACCATCAGAGTGATGTACGCCGTCGGCATCGGTTCTCCTCAACACCCAGTCCTTGGCATCGCCGATACCCTCTTCAACGAGTTCGTCTGGCCCCCAGACCTGGAACCACCAATCGTTGCCAAATTCATCGTCGACTTTGCGCATGGCACGGCGAAAATCAAGTGCTTCTGCGATGCTCTCTTCGACCAGGGCGGTTCCACCCGGAGGCTCCATCATGGCAGCAGCGACGTCGCAGCTGGCAATGATGCTGTATTGCGGACTGGTGGATGTATGCATCAGGTAGGCTTCGTTAAACAAATGCCGATCCAGCTTGGTGTCCTGACTGTCCTGTACCAGCACGTGGCTTGCCTGACTGATACCCGCCAGCAACTTGTGGATCGATTGGGTGGCATAGGTAACCGAATGCCTGGTTCGTTCGCGCTTGCGACCCATCGCATGGAAGGTACCGTAGAAGGGGTGGAAAGCCGCATGAGGCAGCCATGCTTCGTCGAAATGCAGGTTGTCGACATAGCCGTCGAGCATAGCCTTGATCGTTTCAGTGTTGTAGAGCACCCCATCATAGGTGGATTGCGTTAACGTCATGATGCGTGGCTTGACGGTGTCGGCATCGACACCGGCGAGCAACGGGTTGGCGCGGATCTTGGCCTTGATAGTCTCAATTTCGAATTCGGACTGCGGAATCGGGCCGATAATGCCGTGGTGATTGCGGGTCGGCTTCAGAAACACAGGGATCGAACCCGTCATGATGATCGCGTGCAGGATCGACTTGTGACAGTTGCGATCAACTATCACGACGTCACCTGGCGCAACCGTATGGTGCCAGACCATTTTGTTGGATGTCGAGGTACCGTTGGTAACAAAGAAACAATGGTCGGAGTTGAAAATACGGGCCGCGTTGCGCTCGGATGCACCAATGGCGCCGTTGTGATCCAGCAACTGACCCAATTCCTCTACTGCGTTGCAAACGTCGGCGCGCAGCATGTTCTCACCATAGAACTGGTGGTACATCTGGCCGATCGGACTTTTCAGGAAGGCGACGCCGCCCGAGTGTCCGGGGCAATGCCAGGAGTAAGAGCCATCCTCGGCGTAGTTGAGAAGCGCCCTGAAAAACGGTGGCTTGATGCCTTCAAGATAATTCTTGGCCTCACGTATGATGTGGCGTGCGACAAACTCCGGGGTATCCTCGAACATGTGAATGAAACCGTGGAGTTCGCGCAGAATATCGTTGGGCAAATGGCGACTTGTCTTGGTCTCGCCATACACATAGATTGGCACATCAGCATTTTTCCAGCGCACTTCATCTATGAAATTTCGCAGGTTGAGCACTGCAGGATCCAGATCAGGTCCGGGCGTGAACTCCTCGTCGTCAATGGACAAAACAAAAGCGCTCGCCCGGGACTGCTGCTGCGCGAACTGCGAAAGGTCGCCATAACTGGTTACCCCGAGCACTTCAAAGCCTTCACTTTCAATAGCTTGCGCCATTGCACGAATGCTGGAGCCGGAAGAGTTTTCCGACCGAAAATCTTCATCGATGATGACAATTGGAAAGCGAAATTTCATAAAGACGCCCTGGCGGATAACGTGGTAGATGGGTAAGGCATGATCTGTCCTTTTGCAAGCATTGTCATAGTTGCCTGAAGCGATTCAAAGTTGTCGGTTAACAGATCACAGCCCTGAGCAGATTACGTGTCGCAGCAACATTCTATATCAGTTGTGAAAAAACATGTCTTCGGTTTCTGAGGAACAACAGATTCACCCGGTTTGCAGTTTGACGGAACACCGTCCCGGGTAAACACCCCACGAAAACGCGTGAGGCTGCCCAGCGGTCCCGGCAACAGCGCTGCCAGGCGCCCCATGATTTCCATGGGGCTAAGTGGAACCGCCTTCTGGCCACATGAGACTGTGCGTTCCCGTTGGGCCATCATTGCCAGGCGTCTTCAACGCGACCGTCATGTTTCCAGGGGATCACCGCCCAATACCGCGGGTGTCTCACAATAGTTGGTGAGGATATAACGCTGATGCTTTTTGATTCGTGGGGATAGTGCTTCTGCAATCACGGGAATCTGGCCGTTGAGACCAAAATATTTCAGCATGCCCCGGTTCTGCTGTGTCACGGGCATAATTTCCGGTGGCGGCGGCGATACGGACATACTCATCGTTGCCCAGTAGACATCTGCAGCGGTAATCGATGTACCCACAAGATAAGGCGAATCCCGTTCCTCTTGTACTGCCAGCTTTTGATCCAGCAGTTGAATCACCGCAGCAACTTTTTGTGGTGCAGTGGCGTTAGCCTGATCGCTGTAGCCATACTTTTGGGCAAGCGGGCTATCGGCAAGAATACGCATGTTCCAAACCATGCCATCTTCGCCGAGTACGATTTCACATAAGCCCATGACTTCAACTCGCTGGCTCAGGTCTGCAGGAATCAACCGCGGCGCATCGGCGGCGCCGATTCTTTCGGCGAGACCCAGCTGCTCCAGCCAGACATTTCTTGGTCGCTCCGTGTCATGGAACATTGTTGGCAGGCTGGTCTGGCTGGTGAGTTCATAGAGCCTGGCTTGACGGTCTTTGCCCGTTACTTTGTCGGTCCCCATGAGCGGATGGAGGACCCGGATCAGCGGCACACCTTTGACATAGCAGATGTTTTTCAGTGCTTCGGCATACAATGCGGGTATTCCCGGGATAAAGGTTACCCGTGTACCCGTGGTCATGGCGGCAGCTTCTTCCAGGGTGATGAATTTTGGCTGCTCAGATGCATCCGTCATTTTTGATTCCTTTTACAAATTTGTAGTGTGGTTTTTTCGACTTGCTGGCGCGATGCAGCTAAAGTTCTTCGGCAAACTTTGCTTCCATTTGCAGATAGCCTCCCGCATCGGGATGTTTCGCCCAGACCTCTTTCCATCCTTCGCCCTGAAATACCTCAATGTGTCCCTGGTCTCTGGCTTCCTTGGAGTCCCAGCGAATGATCCATGTCACGTTCGCTGAACCATGTTTGTTTGCATCCGGATCTTTGCCTTTCAGCTCCGGTTCAATACCATTGTCGATCCAGAAGCCAACGATA
Source organism: Pseudomonadales bacterium (assembly GCA_020443225.1). Taxonomy (GTDB): domain Bacteria; phylum Pseudomonadota; class Gammaproteobacteria; order Pseudomonadales; family Azotimanducaceae; genus UBA4582. Next base: position 2,899 of record JAGRIO010000134.1, on the reverse strand, counting down.
TCCAGGTTTGCTTTCAGGAAAGGCACTGCGTCTTTGATCGCCCATTCTTTGTAAGCTTCAAATTGCGTGGGGTCGTAGTGGTAATTACGAATTTCGAACATGGCTCCTCCAATTGGCTGTTTTGAGATGGTCATCAGTCTACAGCAAGATCCAGATTGTCTGGCCACGAAGACTAAGCCTGCTTTGCCTGGGGCGCAAGAAAATGAGGTGAAGGTGCCCCGTGAGTCCGTTCCGGGTGGTCGATAGTGTACGGCGTGCAGTGTCGATGGATATTCAGGGCAAATCCATGCCGCATAGTACGGAACTATAGTACGGAACAGATGGACATGCCCCAGAGCAGGGTCAAACGCTAGGCTGGCTGACCTCGTTTCAGCACCTGAGTGACTGCGTTTTCATCTGCCAGACCGCTGATATTTTCCAGCGGATTAACTGGCGTTATTACCACATCACCACGCATACCAGGTTTGAGTCTTCCAATCTCGTCAGACTTTTTCAGGATGATCGGGTTCATCACGTACATCGCATGCAGAATAGATTCCGCCGACTGAATCTCTGCGCGAATGGCAAACTCTGCGCGCTGCAATGACTGGACTTCCCCGATCAGGTCCGTGCCCCAGCCCATTTTCAGGCCAAAGTCGTTAGCAATCTTCAGCGAATCAAGCCCCGCTGCCAGCACGGCTTCATTCTTGAGCAGATTTCTTTCGGGAAATCCTAACCGGCGACCTTCTTCAGCCATGCCTTTGTAGGTGACCAGCGTCGGCACAAGCCAGGCATCGTGATCCAGCATGATCTGCGCGGTTGCTTCGTCCAGCAGGTTGCCGTGTTCGATACATTTAACGCCATTTTCAACAGCCAGCTGAATTGCCTCTGGCGTGTAGGCATGTGCAGCCACATAGGTTTTCCTGTTTCTGGCTTCCTGAACCGCGGCACGAATTTCTTCGGCTGTATATTGCGTGCAATCCAGAGGGTCCATTGGCGTGGCGACACCACCAGAGACATGAATCTTGATGAAGTCGGCGCCAGCGCGTAGTACATGTCTTGCAGCCTTGCGCACGGCATCAGGACCATCAGCGACTATACCGAATGCACTATGCCTCATCTGACAGGCGCAATCCGGTACTGGCAATACGCCAGCCTCGACGTCGCCATGACCGCCTGTCTGGGTAATCATCAGGTTCGCCTGCACAATGTCTGGCCCCTTTGCCATACCCGCTGCGATGGCCCGTTTTAGCCCGACAACATCACCACCCAGATCACGCACGGTAGTGAAACCCCGCTGTAGCGTCTCTTGGCTCAGCTTTGCCATGGCAATACCAAACTGCACCTCGGTCCATTGTGAAAGCCTGGCAAAATTCAGCGTAGCCAGACGAAAGTGCACATGTGCATCGATAAATCCCGGCATGATGTACTGACCGTCTGCGTCAATAACCAGGTCATCGCGACCGCCTCTGGCCCCATCTGTAACGATGCCATCGTCGATCACCAGCGTTTCGTTCTTTTCCAGAGATGCAGTGTGCGGATCCAGTAAAGTGCCGCCCTTGATAATTGTTCTGCTCATTTCATTTGTTCCCAAATTCTATTGTTCTGCATCCCGGGTTCGGATACCAAAGGTCAGTCTAGCAATTACTCTGGCTTTCGATAAATGTCCGGATGCTGGCAAAGACCTCTTCCGGTTTGTCCCGCCATGGACCATGACCAGCTCCTTCTACCATCACGAAGGTTGTAAGCTCATCCGGCAATAGCTTAACAATATCCAGTGAATCCTGAAGCGGTGTAATGGGATCCTGATCACCGGCAAGGACCATCGTCGGCACCCTGATGTTATGCAATTCGCTGCGAAAATCCATCTGGTGCCAAATACCACCAATGTCATGAAAGATCTGTGCGAGATTGGCTCTGAAAATGATCGTGCTGCGCGACGGTTGTGGCGTGGTGTTATAAAGGGGCATACAGTGCTGGTTGAAGTCTGCGCTGGTCTTGCCATCGACTCTTTCTGCGAGAAATGTTCTGGCCGCGGCTTCAGCTTCAGCGCCACCCAGACGGCCGAATTCTGCGACGGAACGCTCTACATCCAGGTAAGCCTGCGTACTCGCCAGAATAAGTTTTGCTGCGTGGTCGGGATGTCGCAACCCATACGCCATCGCAACAAATCCACCAGCAGACACGCCCAGCACAATGGGTTTTTCGATGTCCAGCGCATCACAGAGTGCAACCAGATCGTCAGCCCATTGATCCAGGCTAAAATGATTACCGGGTTCATCGTCGGAGCGCCCTGATCCTGACAAATCCAGGTACAGAATTCTCGCGACGTCGCGCAGCTCAGAGAAGGCGGGCTTGAAAACCGAGTGGTCCGAATTGCCAGGTGAACCGTGAATCAGAATCAGGGTAGGTAGCTTTACCATGGCCCCGTTGTCAGTCACATATTCAGGGCCTTCAATGTCGAAGAAGATTTTCTTTCCATTAATATCGATTTTCATCCTGGCTCATTTCCTGTTCTGGTTGCGGCCTGACTGTGACCTGCGAGATGGTTGAGTGCGATACAGAATTCAGCAAATTCTGCGTCATCTTTTTGCCCGATCACAATCAGTTGCGTTGTACCGGACTTGTCTGCTGATGGTTCAACCCGCCAATGTGAACCGGCAGCCTGAAAGCTGTAGTACTGAAACTGTCGCCGCTCTTTCACGGCAACGGTGCCTTTGATGCGGTAGATGCTGGCCGGTATGCGATCCATCAGGGCAAAAAATGCATCGGCTGCAACAGGTTGTTCAGCAGCAATGACGACAGCAGAAAAACCATCGTAGTCATGGGACCGGGACACCGGATTCGGTCGGGCGCCGCGCATTCTTGCACCTAACACCAGGTCTGCAAGACCGTTCTTAACTTCATCCAACACAAATAT
>JAGRIO010000133.1 GCA_020443225.1 Pseudomonadales bacterium | reverse complement strand
CCCCAGTGCATGAAGCACTTTTTCGGCGATTTCTGTAGCATCGTTAGGCTCACCGGCTTCGAGTCCTGCGCCACTCTGAATGATGCATTTGTGGAACAACCCTCTTGCGGCTGGCATGCCGTGCAACAAACTGACTTTCACGCCGCCACCCGACTGCCCGAAAATGGTGACATTATCCGGGTCGCCGCCAAAGGCAGAAATATTACTCTGTACCCATTTCAGCGACTGCACCAGATCCAGCTGTCCGGCAACCCCGGAATCTCTGAATTGCTCGCCACCGATGTCTGCGAGATTCAGGAACCCATAGGCATTCAGCCGGTGGTTCACGGTCACCACCACGACGTCGTGGTTAGCGGCCAGATTATGCCCGTCGTAGGCGGGCCAACTGCCAGAGCCATAGTTAAAACCACCACCATGGAACCAGACCATCACTGGCTTTTTTTCGCCACTGAAACCCGGTGACCAGATGTTCAGGGTCAGGCAGTCTTCATCTTCAATCATCAGGTCATTCTGACTGCCGAACACCTGGCTAAGGGCCGGACCAATTTTACCAGGGTAACGGACGGCGGAACTGCCACTGTTCATCTGCATGGCGGAATGACCATAGCGCATGGCTTCCAGCAGGGTGTTGCGCGGAACTGCGGGTTGGGGCGCCTGGAACCTTAGCTTGCCAACCGGAGGCGCCGCATAGGGAATACCTTTAAAGCTGAAGACGCCGGCGTCCGAGAGCCCGCGAACGGGGCCTTCAGTGGTCATAATCTCTGGTGAGACATCCGTGGCAAAGGCCCAGGCCAGCCGGGGTAATGTCAGCATGGCGGTGCCTGCGGCAGCGCCGTGGAGCAGAGCGCGTCGGGAAATGTGAAGTTTACTTTTGCGGGTCATGATGCCTTCCCCCCGGTTCCGGTTGGGTTAACTGCCAGCTTAATCCGTTCGGCGCTGGCGGAATTTTAAAAAGATATCATCCGCCTGTGAGTGGCTCAATGAAAGCCGAGAGACGCTGTCATTCGAGACTTGCTTGTGGCAGGAAATAACAAATTGGCAGGTTTTGGTAAAAAACCTTAGAAAACAGGAGGTTCCAGTGGATCAAAGCAGTCAGGGCTGACCAGAAATGATCATAACTGTCCGATTCTGATATTTTTAGCTAAATTTAATTGGAGTATAAATAGCGATTCGTTATCCATGATTGGACGGAGGACATGTATGAGTGAAGCAGTTTCGGAAAACCCGCAAGAAGAACTTGCAACTTTTAAGCGCCCTGGAGATGGAGAAGACACCGGTAAAGGACCGGTACCTGATCCTGCAGATCTCTCAATTGAAGAAATAAACCCGATTAACCCACGCATGTTCAGCCAGAACAAGTTTCAGGGTTATTTCAAGCGACTCCGGGAAGAAGATCCGGTTCACTTCAATGAAACTGAACTTGCCGGTCGCTACTGGTCCCTGACCCGTTACGAAGATATTAAAGCTGTCGACACTGACCACGAAAACTTTTCTTCAGCACATGGCATTACGCTGGGGCTGCCGGTCGATACACCGCTGCCGGAAGGCGCACTGAACGTCAGCATGTTCATTGCGATGGACCCTCCAACTCACGATGTTCAGCGTAAGACAGTGACCGGTGTTGTAGCACCGAGTAACCTCGCAAATCTTGAGCCGCTGATTCGTGAGCGGACCTGTAAGGTGCTGGATTCCCTGCCGGAAGGCGAAGCGTTTGACTGGGTAGATACCGTGTCTATCGAGCTGACCACCATGATGCTGGCAACTTTGTTTGATTTTCCCTTTGAAGAGCGCCGTAAGCTGACCCGCTGGTCTGATGTGGCAACTGCTGTACCGGGTGCTGGTCTGGTTGATACGGAAGAGCAACGCCGCGAAGAGTTGATTGAATGTCTGCAGTACTTCACGAACCTGTGGGAACAGCGCAAGGCCAATCCGGGGGATGATCTGGTTTCCATGCTGGCACACGGTGAAGAAACCAAAAACATGCAGCCACTGGAATTCCTGGGTAATCTGATTCTGCTGATCGTGGGTGGTAATGACACAACCCGTAATACTATGTCTGGCAGCGTGTATGCCATGAACAAGTGGCCTGAGCAGTTCGCAAAAATTGTTGAGAATCCTGGTTTGATTCCACACATGGTCGCGGAAGTTATCCGTTGGCAGACACCGCTCGCTTATATGCGTCGTACCGCCAACAATGACTGTGAGATCAGAGGCAAGCAGATCAAGAAAGGCGATCAGTTACTGATGTGGTATGTTTCCGGTAACCGTGATGAGTCTGTATTCCCGAACGCTGACCAGCTTGATCTTGACCGCAAGAATGTCCGTAACCATTTGTCGTTTGGTTTTGGTATTCACCGCTGTATGGGTAACCGGCTGGCAGAGCTGCAGCTGCGTATTCTGTGGGAAGAAATCCTCAAGCGGTTCGAGAAGATCGAAGTGCTGGAAGAGCCAGAGCGAACCTATTCTTCCTTTGTGAAGGGCTATACCTACATGCCTGTCAGGGTAACCCGTAAAAAGTAGATCGTCTGTTACTGGTCAGGTGCAACAGACTGATCAGATGAGATAAAAAAGACCCGCCCAGAGCGGGTCTTTTTTTGCCATCAGTCAGCTGAGATGGCATGCACGGCTGTTCTGTTATCCCGCCGGATATTGAGGAGCGCTATTCCCCCCTCACCAGCTCATAGATTTCTTCGTGGTTGGCAGACCATAACCGCAGTACAGCCTTGTCTGCCTTGAAGTCAGGAATTAACAGATTGAGCTGCAGGTTCCGGTCTGGCTTTACGTCGCGGAATAATTCAATAGTCTGCGAGGCAGAGCGCCATTCTGCAGAGACGCTTTCTCCGTTAAAGGCGATGGCATCTACGGCCAGCACTGCGGCGTCCACCGGCAGCGTGACTCTGGCTGTTGCTGCGGCAGACCGGGTCTGGTCCAGATAGATGATCTGCCCCAACTGGTAGTCTGTCTGTTGTTCCTGGTGGAATAACATGAACCCCGCGACGAGCAGGGCAGTGCTGGCTGCATAACTCCAGGCAGGGGTAGCGACAAATGTCAGTAGCCGGTTCAGCAAGCCTGGTGCCACCGGCTGGTGAAGCAGAGACTGATGTTCCGAGAGCGCAGACTTCAGCACCTGAAGGCTCTCGGTTCTGGATTGAAGGTCAGTATCTGTCAGCAACCGGATTTCAAAATCTTCGGCCTGAGCCGTGTCCATTTTACCGGCGAGATAAGTTTCAATCTCAGTATCGGAGTAGTGCCTGTCGGAAAAGTCTGGCTTATTCATCATCCTGTCGCGCCTTCGCCAGCGTTCGGAACCGGTTTCTTGCCCGGTTGATCACCCGGTCAAAATGGGTAGGCGTCAGTGACAGCTGCTCACAGATCTGACGCTTTTCCTGATCCTTCACGTAATAGCGGAACAGGATGTCGCGATCTCTTGGAATATTCATCTCACCAATCAGGTTGCGTACCCAGGTGCGGGTTTGCTCACGGACATAGAGTTGTTCAGTGTCCCCTTCATGGGCCAGGTGATCATACTTGTCTGTGGCAATTTCCTGGTTAGACAGCTTGCGGTACCAGCCAATCAGGGTGTATTTCGCGGTTTGGTGAATATAGCGGGGCAGAAACTCCGGCTGCTGGACGTTGCCTGCGCGCAAATTGCTGATGACAGTTAACAGGGTTTCCTGCATCAGGTCCTGAGCCAGTGCCGGGTCACTGGTACTTTGTTGCAGCATAATGACAAGTCCTCTGCTGAATCGGTTGTACAGAATTGCCTCGGCCTGAGAGTCGCCGCTCTGTATCGCTGTGGACAGCGCTACGAAGTCATTGTCGGCAATGTCCAAAGCCAATGCTGGTGACCCTTCAGTTCTGGTTTCAATTGATTGCCCGTCAGTCTGCCTGACTATATCAAAGCTGAAGTCACCACGTCATTGCGCAGGGTGGTGTATTGAAGTCATTCCTCTCACATCTGGTGTGAATTACCTTGAATTACCGCTGAAGCCGGGCCGATTTGAACCAGTCTGCACAAGAGTTATACAGGTTGCCGTCCCGGGGGGCATCAGTCTGAGTCAGGCGAACTGAGTAATCCGGTCTGCTCCGAAAGGATTCCGAACAGGCTCAGAATATAGGGGAACAGGTCGTCGTGGGTGACCGGTGAATTAACCAGCCGCGCCAGGGCTTCCCGGTTTGCCGCAAAATCCTGCGAAAACCACATCACCAAAGGCACCTTCCGTTGTTCATCCGGTGCGAAAAGATTGGGTACTCCATGCAGGTAGAGTCCGTTTTCTCCCAGTGATTCACCATGGTCACCTACATAAATCATGGCAGTCCGATACTGTTCTGAGTACTGCTGCAGAAAGCCGATGACTTCACTCAGGAAATAGTCGGTGTAGAGAATGGAATTATCGTAGGCGTTGATAATCTCCTGCTGGCTGCATTGCCCCAGTTCGTTGCTGGCACAGACAGGCGTGAAACTTTTGAACGCTTCCGGGTAGCGCTTATAGTAGGCCGGTCCATGGCTGCCCATCTGATGCAGCACAATGAACTGATCCTTGTCGCCGGCATTCGTAATGTCTTCTGGTAAGGAGGCGAGCATGCCGGTATCCCGGCATTCGACGTCACAAACCGGATTCACTTCTGCAGATTTGAAGCTGGCGTAGGGCACTCTCAGGGCAACGCCTTTAGAGTCAGAGTTATTATCACGCCACTGTACCTGAACGCCGAAGCGCGCCAGTACATCCATCAGGTTCTCTCTTTGCGATGCGTCACGAACTGAAAAGTCATCTGCGCCGAGAGGCGAGAACATGCAAGGCACTGAAATAGCCGTAGTGGTGCCGCAGGCCGTGACATCGCTGAAGGACAGAACGTCGATGTTGGCCAGCAGCGGTGTGGTGTCCCGCTCATAACCGTTAATGCCGAAATTGCCTGCTCTGGCTGCCTCACCAACGACCATGATGATCAACCGGGGTTTTCCGGGTGCCGGTGTTTTGCTCAGTCGGGCGGGCGTTTCAATCAGCTCGTCCGAGTAGGCTTCAGCCATCATCATATGGGTTGCGGTAACGCCCAGGGCGTGAAAGGTGGTCGTGGGATTGGCATAGTAACGAACAACTTTGTGCTCCCTGAACAGCGATGTGTAGTAGCCGTTGAAGCTCAGCAGACAGGTCATGATCAGCACTACGCTCAGCGCCAGAGAGCCCGCTCGTTGCAGAAGGGACCGTCCGAACGGCGGTCTGCTGAACGGTATGCGATAAAGTATGATCGCCGGAACGATGCCGAACAGAAAAATGCGCAACAGCATGCCTGGGTTGATTACGTCAGCCGCTTCATCCGGATTGGTTTCCAGAATGCTGCGGATCATGGCTTCATCCATGATGATGCCGAAGGTGTCCTGGTAGTAGGCAACACTGGCAGCCAGAACCAGAACCAGCATGCCTGCTGGTTTGATCAGCTGCTGGGGGATGAATAACAGCAGCAATAACATCAGTACGGCGACCAGCAGTACGAAGGTGGAGAGAATAAATGGCAGGTGCTCTGGGCTCCAGGGATAGAACTGCAGCACTGATTTAAAAAAGGTCAGATTATCTGTCAGGGTGACAAACAGTACGACCAGCCATAAGCCCGCATACGGATTGAGTTGTCGGGCAAGTAAGCGCTGCGTAAAACTCGCAGAAGCATTTTGTGACATGAAGTTGTCCACAACAGGGAAGCAGGGAGTCCATGAGATGCCAACAGCTGAATAATCATTCTTTATTCAGTCCAGACAGACTGATTATTCACCAGTGTGCATCTAAACCCGGAAGTTTTTAGTTATTGTAGTTGAATTCCCGGGGGTAGAAATCGCATGTTGCAACAAGGCAGGTCTGAGTGGGCCATCGCTGGTATCTGGGTTAGCCTGCTGCTGATCTGGAAAGTTACTGCTTTCGACACGCTGATCACCGGATGGTTTTTTGATCCGGTGACTATGAGTTTCCCTCAGGCCAGACACTGGTTCTGGGAGTCGGTCATGCATGATGGGGTTAAGGATCTGGTCATTGTCGTCGCACTGGCGACTCTGTTCGGGATTTTCTATTTTCGCGGTGCCTATCGACGGGCGCTGCTGTTCGCGTTTGGTTCGATGATTTTCACCACCACCGTCGTAGCCATCATTAAATACCAGAGTAACGTTGCCTGTCCCTGGGACATGGCAGAGTATGGCGGTGATGTTGTGGCTGGTGCTGGTGGTGGCTGCTGGCCCAGCGGTCATGCCTCGACCGGCTACTGTCTGTTCGCCCTGTTTTTTGCCGCCCGATGGCTGGGTAAAGACTATTCTGGCCGGATATTCGCTGGTGTAATGATGCTGGGAACCTTGCTCAGTGTCAGTCAGACTGTCCGGGGTGCGCATTTTCTCTCTCACGGGATGTGGACGGGTGTGATTATCTGGACGCTGAATTGCCTGATGGCCAGAATCTGGCTGCCGGTCAGTGCAGACGATCCGCAGGCTATGGGGATCGTCTGTCAACCGGCTGCCGCAAAAGTGGCCGCAGATTACTCCTGACGGGGCTTATAACCGGTAAACATGGCGCTCAGCAGGGAAACCCGGTGACGGTAACTTGAGATGACGACACCGGCAATGTGCAGAATGATCAGCAACAGAGTCAGATTGGCAAAGAACTCATGCACCTCTTCCCAGAATTCGTCACCTTCCTCGTCTTCGTCCTCATCGTGATCTTCATTCTTGCCATGTTCTCTGTCCCCGTCCTGTCCTGATGCAGCACGGTAGTTGTGCTCGTCATCATCGTCGTCATCGGAGGCGTTTGCCGGTGTTATAAAAAAACTTGCCAGGCTGCCGTTGTCAGGCACAGCGGCGATGGCCTGCGCTTGTACCTGCGAGCTTTCTGCCCCGGCAACTGCCAGTGGACCATGACCTTCTGAACCATAATATTTCAGGCCGCTGAAGGCGGTCATGCTGAGGCTGAGGATCAGCGCAATAATCATCCAGCCTCCGGCTGGATTGTGCCCAATGTAGGATTTCGTCATGGGGTCAGGGCTGGCAAGGGCTTTGAGATAGGTAATAGCCTCGCCCGGTGGGCGAATGAAATCGGTGAACCGGGCGTGACGCGAACCCATGAAGCCCCAGATGAGCCTGAGTACTATCAATGCGCAGATCAGATATCCGGACCAGACGTGAAGGTCGGTATTCTCTTCTCCGCTGAGGTAGCTGGTCGCAAATGCGAGCACCAGCGTCCAGTGGAAGATCCGGATAAAAGGATCCCAGACATAGATTCGTTGTGAGTCAGTGGTGGACTTCATGGCATCTCTCCTGTTCAGTTCGCAGGAACTTTGCCGCATGTCATGGTGGTCAGCATCGGGCTGATGTCACACTCAGGCACTTGTGGTACAGATGTACCATCCTCTCAAAGCGGATGACTTGTAGGGCAGGTAATTGATCTTGCAGCGTTTATCGGATATCTGGTGGTTTCTTGCGATTCTGGCCCTGGTGCTGGTGACCAGCGGCCTGGATATGGTTGCCGACATTCGTCATGGGGTACAGACTCTGCATCTGATGCAGGAAGCGGCAGTTTTTACCATCACCTTTGTCGCCATTCTGTGGCTGTTGCTGGGGGTGCGCCGTCAGGTTGCCGAGATTCAGCGATTGCAGGCAGAGCTGGAAGAGATCCGGCATCTTAAACGCCCGTCGGACCCGGAAACCCTGCAGGCCCGGCAGGGGCTGGCAGAACTGATCGCCCGTCAGTTTGAGGCATGGCAACTGACCCGCAGCGAGATGGAAATTGGCCAGTTGTTGCTCAAAGGCTTAAGTCTCAAGGAAATTGCGGTGCTGCGCTCGGTGGCCGAGAAAACCGTCCGGCAACAGGCGTCCTCGATTTACCAGAAGGCCGGGCTATCAGGCCGGCATGCTTTTTCAGCCTGGTTTATCGAAGATATTCTCTGATTTTCTTCTGACAAAGCTTTGCACTGACTCGGTCCGGTGTAAGACACTTCGGTCACTAATGTTCAGTGGAGATATGCCATGGTATTTCAGTCAGCCTCAGATACTTTTCAGTTTGCACTTGAAGACCGCGTCGCCGTCATGACTCTTAACCGGCCTGAGGCCCGTAATGCACTGGCTGACGAGATGACCGGCGAATTGCGGAAAGCCATTGCCTGGTGCAGTACCAGTGATGATGTGGGCGCGGTGTTGCTGACCGGGGCTGGCCAGGCTTTCTGCTCTGGCGGTGACGTCAAGGCGATGGGGCAGCGCCAGCAGGCTGAGCCGGTCAGTATGCAGACCCAGTTCGAGCAGTTACAGGCTCGTCATCAGGAAATCAGCGGTGCGCTCTATGCCCTTCGCAAGCCCACGGTTGCGGCCCTGCCAGGAGCAGCTGCAGGCGCTGGTCTGGCCATTGCGCTGGCCTGCGATATCCGGTTTGCCTCAGTTGATGCCTTCGCCAGCACTGGTTATGCCCGGATCGGTCTGTCCGGCGACTATGGCATCGCCTGGTTGCTTACCCGGGTTGTTGGTCCCGCGCGGGCACGGCAGCTGCTGCTGACCAGTGAAAGGATTACCGCGACTTCGGGACGTGACATGGGGTTGTTCAATTTTGTGACTTCAGCAGACGACCTGTTGTCCGAAGCGAAGACCTTTACCGCAGGCCTGGCCAGTGGACCTGCTGTCGCGCTGAGATATATCAAGGATAATCTGGATGATGCCCTGACCATTGATCACAGGACAGCAATCGATCGTGAAGCAGACCGACTGATGAAATGTCGCTCAACGGCTGATCACAAGGAAGCAGTCAGAGCCTTCGCTGAAAAACGGGAACCCGTGTTTGGCCGATAGTGTCTGCTACCGGGCTTGTCGCATCAGGTCCCGGCAGACCTGATTTTTGTAACAGCTTTGCAATGCAAAAAGGCGAGGGCCAATAAGATCGCGCTCGGTAGCACTTTAGCTGATCCGGCAAAAGGATCAGGCCGTATGAGTTCTGTAGCCTGAGATTAACGAGAAGTTCTCGTCAGAGCGCAACCAGCGTGCTGACAGCTGCACAAATAACTTTTGATCCTCAGGCCCCGAACTATGACAGTCAAATCCCGGAGCAGGCATATGTTGCAACAGTCAGAGAAGACGATTGAGTTTCCCGGTCAGTACTCGCCTGAAGCCATCAGGGTCAGAGACGCACTGATCCAGGCAGGCCTTGAAACCCCGATGGCAGAAAATAATCTGGACCGCCAGCAGAAAAAACAGGTAATTCGCCGCGCCATGACGGAGGTGATGCAGGCGCTGGGTCTGGACCTGACAGATGACAGTCTGATGGAGTCGCCAGAGCGTATTGCCAAGATGTATGTCGATGAGATTTTCAGTGGCCTCGACTACCGGAATTTTCCGAAGATAACGGCCATCGACAACAAGATGGGTGCGGACGAAATGGTCAGGGTGCGGGAAATCGACCTGACCAGTACCTGCGAACATCATTTCATTACCATCGATGGCTTTGCATCAGTCGCCTATATACCGGCCG
>JAGRIO010000132.1 GCA_020443225.1 Pseudomonadales bacterium | reverse complement strand
GAAGCCTTTCCATCTCACGCTCCAGCGCCTCCATACCTTTCATATGGGTTTCCACCAGCGCCGCCACATCCCGGTATCGTTGTACCTCATGCCCCTGCCAGTAAACCGCGACGCCGGCGGGATCCTTCACGTAGAAAATGCCGGTTTTGTTCTCTTGACTCATTGATTTTCTCTGCTTTCCGCCTACCATGGGCACCCAATACCCGGAAGTATAACCGAGAGTGGCCATGTCCCTGCGTAAACATCCTGTTTCCTGCCTGCTGTCTTTACTGTCTTTGACCGGCACCACCGCCGTCAGCGCAGAGGAACTCAGTCAGAATTTAACCAGTGTCAGAGGTACCCTGGAAAATGTTCAGCTGACGCCGGAATCGGTCACGGTTATCGAAGCAGCCACGCAGAATGAAACTTACCGCAACCGTCTGGAAGACATTGCCGCGCTGGTTCCCGGTATGATTGTCGACCGTCGCTCTGCCGTGCCGGGCGGTGCATCAATTGCTCTCAGGGGGGTCGACAGTGATTTCACCAGTCCGGCCTTTGATCCGACAGTCGCGCTCGTTATAGACGGCGTTTATACGGGCACCCATGCTGGCAACAATCCGGCGTTATTTGACTACGAGAGAATTGAGGTTGCCCGCAACCCTCAGGGCGGTAACCTTGCAGCGGCAGGCTCAGGCGGCGCCATCTATCTGACCCGCAGTAAACCCACAGGAATAACCGGAATCAGAGCAGAAGCCAGTGTCGGTCAGCAAAGCCTGCGCCGCTTTGATGTCGTCGGCAACACGGCACTTCCCGGACAGTCCGGGATCAAACTGAAAGCAACCCTCAGCATTACCGGGGGCACCAAGGATTACTATGAGAATATCAGTCGGCGTACGGAGAATGACAACGACCGCCTGGGATTCACCCTGTCAGGGCTATGGGAATACAGCGACGACTTCAGTCTTCAGTACACCTATGAGCGGGAGGACGATGACTCAACGACCCCGGTACTGCTGAACCTGAGCGACGCCAATGACCTGGTTTGTCAGGCATCCGTGGCCGCAGGCAGCAACGACACCTGCGTAGAAGTTGCGAAACCGGACTTTCCCACCACCGGAACCATTCGTCTTACCACCCAGAATTACGCTAACACCCGCCACTATGAAGGTGACTATCATACACTCGCGGCGGACCTGAACTGGTCGGGCATTGCCTTCCACAGCATCACCGCCTGGCGCAGCAATAACGAATCTTCCAGTCAGGACCTGGATGCCAGCTATCTGGATTACCTGTCCATTGACCGACAATATGACTTTGATCAGTTTTCACAGTCCCTGTCTGCCGCCGTTCGTCTGTCTGATGCACTGAGACTCAGGATGGGGGTCGACTACCGTTCCAGTGACTACGACCTGCAGCGTGAGGATCACTATATCTACCAGAATCTCGCCAGTCTGGGGCTGGCTGATGCTCCTTTACCCGGCCAGAACCGGCAAATCATGTCTAGCCAGGGTTCTGATACGACCAGTGTTTCAGGTCGCCTGGACTACCAGCTGAATCCAGCCTGGCAGGCTGATCTGGCGCTGCGCTGGAATCATGTTGATAAGACCTTCCGTCATGCCACCACCCACCCTGGGCTCACTAACCCTGTACTGGGTCGTGGTAACGAGTCCTGGGAAGCCAGCACCGGAAGCGCAGGGCTGACCTACACCGTCGATGAAACCGCGGTCATGTATTTCCGCTATGACAGGGCCTGGGCACCCGGCGGCTACTTCGATGAGGCGCTGACCCCGGTTTCTGCCGGATCATTCGACAGCCAGTCGGTCCATTCCTGGGAAATTGGCCTGAAAACCGAGTGGTGGGACCGCAAGCTGCGCCTGAATATTACCCGTTTCAACACGACTTACGACGACCGGCTGCAAAAGTACCCGCATCGCGCCACCAATGGGCGCATTGAAGCAACCATCGGCAACGCTTCCGACACGGAAATCAAAGGCTGGGAAACTGAGCTGGAGGCCCGTCCTCTGGACAATCTCACCCTGCGCGGCACCTGGTATCACAGCAATGCCGACTTTGTCCGTTATCTGGTACCCGATCTGAGCACTGCCGGCGGCTTTACCGATTTGTCAGGTCAGGTGCCTTCCCGGTCACCTTCCGACATGTTCTACCTCTCCACGCTGTATGGTTTCCCACTGGGCGAAGGCAGAGTAAATCTGTTTGCCGCGTATCGCTATCAGAAGGAATACCTGACCAACAGTCTCGAACCCAGATCTGTGTTCTATAACCATACAACCCTGGACCTGTCGGTTGATTATCTGTGGAAAGAATGGACCTTCAGAGTCTTCTCACAGAACCTGAAAGATAATAACCAGATCAGGAATACTAACAGTTTGCAGACTTACGACGTTGTATCCCTTCATCCTGCCGCATCTCCCCAATCAATCGTCACCTGGGCGGAATATAATGAACCGAGATTCAGCGGGATTAAGGTGATTTACCAGCCTGACTGGTGAACCGCCTTTAGTGTCGCGCACAGCTGCCCGGTTATTCCGGCAATGTAGCCGACGCCCCGGATAAGGCATAACCAGCGGTTGTCATCCCAGGGTGTTATCAACGAAAGGTAAAGGAATCCACATGAAGTTAGCTGCCATACTCAAAACAGGTGCTGCGGTCATTGTGATCAGTCTTGCAGCGCTACTTGCCCTGCAGTTCATCGCCTCGGAACGGGTGGAGGTCGTTGAACTTGAGACCACCAGCGCCAGTGGCGAGGCGAAAATCACCCGCCTCTGGGTCGTTGATGAAGGCGGCTTTCAGTATCTGCGTGCCGGAGGAGATTCTGGCTGGTACCAACGGCTGCTGGAGCAACCGCAGGTGCGGGTTTCACGAAATGGCAACTGGCAAGCTTATGAGGCCAGAGAAATCATTGGTATGGGCCCTCAGATCAATCAGCTGATGAACGATAAGTACACCTGGGGCGATGATCTCATAGGAATGATGATTAATCGTGCGGATGCCAAAGCTATCCGGCTGATTCCCAGAGAATAACCCCGTCTGGTTTAACTGAGCAGCGTCTCCGGGCTCTGGTTATCCAGCGGCGTAATGACCTCGTCGATCAGTTTCTGAGTCTGTATAAACATATCCTTATCGCCGGTGCTAATGGGTAACAGCACAAATTTCTGGCAACCCGCTCTTACAAACTCGAGCACGCGGCTACGGATCAGCTCACCATCACCGATCGCCAGATAATCGGCCGGGTCCTGATTCAGGCGCTGGCGTAATCCCTCAATCGCTGCCTTTGCCACGGGTTCTTCAGGGTCGCCGAATCTGAACGAAAACGTCGCGCCATAATGATCATCGTCGATTTTTCGCCCGGTTACTTTCAGTGCCTCGCGTATACCACGAACCATTACTGCCGCCTGCGCCGGTGTATCAAGCCCACCCAGCCAACCTGTGCCGTAGCGGGCAACCCGTTGCATCGCTGCCTCACTGGAACCGCCAATCCACAACGGAATGGAGGGATTGGCAGGTTTAGGCGCGATAGACGCGCGCTGATAATGAAAAAACTCGCCGTCAAAATCGACCGACTCTTGCTGCCATAGTTGCCGAACCAGCTGCAGGGCTTCATCTGCTTTTTTGCCCCGGCGCCGGGTCGGGGTTCCGGTGGCCCGGTAATCGTCGCTCAGGGCGCTGCCAATGCCAAACGCCGGTAACAACCGGCCTTCACTCAGCATATCTATGGTTGCGCACTGACGCGCCAGCAGCAACGGGTCCCGTAATGCGATAGAGGCGACATTCATGCCAAAACGAATACGCCTTGTCGCCCCGGCCAGCGCTGCCATAGTGGCTAACGATTCCAGCATAGGCTCACGGGTAACCAGGCGGTCGGTTTGCCACAGCGAATTGACACCAGCCTCATCGCACAGCTGCACCCAGCGCCAGAACTCACTGACCTCAGCAAACGGAAACCTGGACAATCCCAGACCAATTCCAATCGTCATATCAACCTTGCCCCTTTATATATTTGTCTGCAGACAGCATGAACATGTCGCTTCTCCTGTCAGTATCCGGCTGAAGCTTACCTGGCAAACATGCTCGCCGCGCCGGTTACCATACTTTGTCAACAGTTGATCTGCCAGCCATACCTGCGCCAGAGACACCAGCACTATCTGCACGACAGACACTCACGATTCTTTACCTGCACTATTCATCAGGGCTATGCACTACCCTTGAAGCGCTTCTGGTATGTTATATTCCGGTTTCGTAGTGGTGTGAGATTCAATATGCGAGCGATTGTCTGCGATAAATTCGATTCCCCTGACAAACTGAAAATCTCAGAAAGAGATATGCCGGTACCGGCGGATGATGAGGTACTGATAAGGGTAAAGGCAGCCGGGCTGGGGTACGTAGACGCGCTGACAGTTGCAGGACTCTACCAGATCAAACCACCTCTGCCGTTTATTCCCGGCAATGAGATATCCGGCGTCATCGAGCAAACCGGCGAGTCTGTGCGCCACTTGCGGGCGGGTCAGCGAATTCTGGCAATGCCACGTCAGGGCGGACTGGCAGAATATATTTGTCTGCACGAAAGCCAGTGCACACCCATACCCGAGGCCCTGACCCATGAAAGCGCCGCCAGCTTTCTGATCAATTATTGTACAGCCTATCATGGCCTGACCTACTGCGGACAACTGGAAGCAAAGGAGACCATACTGATCCTCGGTGCCAGCGGTGGCGTCGGGGTCGCGGCTATTGATATAGCCAAAGCACTGGGCGCAGAAGTCATTGCCGCTGCATCCACCAAAAAGAAGCGGGACGCCTGTCTGGAAGCCGGTGCGGATCATGTGGTTGACTACACCAAAGCAGACTGGCGTAAAGACCTGGAAAAGATTCTGGATGGCCGGCCGCTGAATGTGGTTTATGACCCGGTCGGTGGTGAATTCTCAGAACCCGCGTTCCGTGCCCTTGGCCCCGATGGCCGGTTTCTGGTCGTGGGATTTGCTGCCGGTGAAATTGCCAGGCTGCCACTCAACCTGCCGCTGCTGAAACGCAGCGCAGTCATCGGAGTTAACTGGGGGGCATATGTAGCAGCCAACCCGCTCGAGTCCCGGCCTGTGCTGACCACTTTGCTGGAATGGATCGCCGAAGGACGGCTTAACCCTCAGGCGGGTGAATCCTATCCGCTGAACAAAACCGGCACCGCAATGATGAAGATGCTGAACCGCAAGGCAATTGGTAAAGTCGTCATTGCCATCAACCCTGAGGAGTGAACCGATGACCACTGCAGTCCCTTTCCAGATAGAAACACCAGCCGCTGACATTGAGGATCTGAAGGCCAGACTGAGACTGACCCGCTGGCCAGACAAGGAGACACCCGCAGACTGGAGTCAGGGCATTCCACTGGCCTATATGAAGGATATCCATGACTACTGGCTGAACCACTACGACTGGCCTGCCCGACTGGAGAAGATTAATCAGTGGCCGGGCTTCAGAATGACGATTGAAGGTCTGGGCATCCATTTCCTGCACATCAGATCTGCGAGCCCCGGTGCCAGACCGCTGTTGCTGACCCACGGCTGGCCCGGTTCAATCATCGAGTTTCAGAAAGTCATTGGGCCACTGACCGACCCGGAAGCTCACGGGGGAAATGCGGAAGATGCCTTTCATCTGGTGGTCCCGACGCTGCCAGGCTTCGGTTATTCCGATAAACCGCAGACCACGGGTTGGGGTATAGAGAAAATTGCCACCGCCTGGAACACTTTGATGGTGAATCTGGGTTATGAGTCTTACTTCGCTCAGGGCGGTGACTGGGGCGCCATAGTGACTACCGAAATCGGGGTTCAGAATCTCGGCAACTGCCAGGGCATCCATGTCAATATGCCCATCGTTGCGCCCGACCCTGAAACCATGAATGATCTTTCCGACCTTGAACAGGCTGCCCTGGCAGCGTCAACCTTTTACCAGCAGGAAGACTCCGGGTACTCCAAGCAGCAGTCTACGCGCCCTCAGACGCTGGGTTACGGGCTGGCAGATTCACCCATTGGTCAGGCTGCCTGGATTCTGGAGAAATTCTATCAGTGGATGGACTGCCAGGGTCACCCGGAAAATATCGTTAGCCGGGATGAGCTGCTGGACAATGTCATGCTGTACTGGTTGCCCGACGCCGGTGCCTCTTCAGCACGAATCTACTGGGAGAGCATGGGCAAGATGAAGATGCTGCCGGTAGAAGTCCCCGCCGGCATAAGCATTTTTCCCAAAGAAATCTTCAAGACCTCTGAACGCTGGGCAAAAAAGCGGTTCACCAACCTGATGCACTTCAGCGTCATGGAGAAAGGGGGACATTTTGCCGCTTTTGAACAGCCCGCGCTCTGGTTACAGGAAGTGAGAAACTGCTTCAGGAAACTTCGCCAGGCAACGTGAAGACTGACCGTTTTTCATCAGAAAATGGCCTGATCTCACCTTTCACGGTCGGATTGGCCCGTTTATAAATACAGCGCTTAAAATTTAATCCAAACAGGGAGAATCCAATGGCAAGAATCAAGTTCATCCAACATGACGGTAACGAAATCGAAGTGGAAGCCGCAACTGGCACTACGGTGATGAACGCCGCCATTGATAACATGGTTTCAGGTATTGATGCAGACTGCGGTGGCGAGTGCTCCTGTGCTACCTGTCACGTCGTCGTTGACCCAGCGTGGATGGAAAAGGTTGGCCAACCATCTGCTCAGGAAGAGTCCATGCTGGACCTGAACCCTGACCGTGAAGCCAATTCCCGTCTTTCCTGCCAGATTCCTGTGACTGACGAACTGGACGGCCTGGTTGTTAACCTGCCTGAGTTCCAGTACTAAGCAAGCAATGCCCAAAGGGGTCCTCACGGACCCCTTTTTTTATTGGCACCGGTCTCTGATTCAGCTTCTGACAGACCTCTCCCGCAGCAGCGCAAGCATATGCTGCAGCCCCGACTCAGGGCTGCTCAGCACCCGTTTACCTTCTGCCAATAATCCGTGGGCGGCATCAGCCATCGACACCTGCGCCAGCGCCACCACATCATGCGCTCGCAGCAATTGCTGTGCCGCCGCTCGTACCAGTGCCAGATAAGTCTCCGTATCTCCGCGTTCAAAGGCTTCCCAGGCGCCCTCAGCCACATACAGTTTTATCTCAGGCTGTGTACCAGTGCTGGTGGCACTGTCTTCAAACAGCGCCCAGGTGGGTGCCAGCGTAGACGCCACACTAACCAGAACCCCGATGCTCTCCCCATGGGTCACCGCGCTTAACGCCATTGGCCGGTCAATCCGCAGGCATGGGCAGGCAGGTGAGCTCAGCTGTTCCACCAGATCTCCCAGGGTCGAGCAGGTACAGAGAATCCCGTCGACATTCTGAGACACCAGTGAATCCACAGCCGCCCGTACTTTCGCCATCACCTTGTCGGTCAGCCCTTCATTGATAGCTTCTTGCAGCAGTGCCGGTGCAGATAGGTGGACAGCAGTGGCATCAGATTCGTGGCTTAACAGCGCATCGAAGCGAGCCTGGTGAATCTCGGCAGTGTGCAGTAGTCCGAGCCGCAAATACCGGTCAGGCTTGCTGATCACTCAGTACCTGCTCAATGAACCGGGTGTGGCTGGAGGCAAACAGATCAGATACGACCCGGTTCCTGACAATACGATCCTGACCAATCAGAAAGGTGGCACGCCGGACCCCGAGTCCCAGTGGACCATCTACGCCATAGGCCCGTATCACCGTTTTGCCCGCATCGTGCAACAGGGGAAAGGGCAAATTATAGGCGGCTTTGAAGCGCTGATGAGAAGCTTCATCCTGAGGGCTGACGCCCACAATCTGAATATCAGTGGCGATGATTTCATCATGCATATCACGGATACTGCAGGCCTCAGCGGTACACACCGGCGTGAAATCTGCCGGGTAGAAATACAGAATCAACGGCCCGCTACTGAGCAGATCTGACAAGGTGACTTCGCTACCCGCATCGTCTTTCAGACTGAACTCCGGTGCGATATCGCCTTTTTTAAGCATCTGAACCATGACTTCCTTCCCTGCCCGTAAAGCCGCAAGACTATCCTAACGGCTCATGAATCGCTATTGTTCCGCCTGACTATCAACCTCGGAGCGATTCATGGATCATTACGACGTCATGCGGACGACTTTCGCCGCGCGGGAATATACAGACAGGGCAGTGACCGATGATGTGTTGTACCGCATTCTGGAACACGCGCGGTTTGCGCCCAGTGGGGGAAACCGCCAGGGCTGGAAGGTGATTATCCTTCGGGATAAGGAGACCCGGGCCCGGTTGAGAGCTGTCATGGCACCCACCATCAGGCAGTACAAGACGCAGGCTTCAAAAGGCGAAACGCCCTTCAATACCATCACCCCGACAAGCGTCAGTGCCGCCGAAATTGATGCTATGTCACCGGCCTTCCCCCTCGTAGACAGTCTGGAAACCGCACCGGCGCTTCTGGTGATCTGCGTAGACCTCAAGGCGGTGTCTTCCATGGATAAGGACCTCGACCGTGTGGGTGTTATCTCTGGTGCGTCTATTTACCCTTTTGCCTGGAACATCATCACCGCTGCCCGCAATGAAGGTCTGGGGGGAGTGCTGACGACGTTTATTGCCAATCAGGAACCGCTGGTGAAACCTCTGCTCAATGTGCCTGATGATCACGCTGTCTGTGCCCTGATAGCCATAGGCGAACCCGTCAGGCAGCTGACCCGGCTGCGCCGGAAGCCAGTAGAAGACTTCACTGTCATCGACCGTTTTGACGGTGATCCCTTCAATGGTTAAACCCGGGTAAGCACAGGCCTGGCGGCGCCCTCACCCGACAGCCAACTTATTCGCCGGCAATTATTTGATCTGAGACAAGATATTTGCCGGCAGTGTGACTAAAATACGCCCTTTTTCGTAAGCCCACGTGCCGGACCATGCCTGAACAAGCTCAAGAACCCACCATTATCTGCGCCATGTATCACTTCGCCAGATTCGATGATTACGAATCCTGGCGCGAGCCAGTACTGAAACTGATGAATGAGCAACAGATTCGCGGCACCCTTCTGCTTGCCCGGGAAGGCATCAATGGCACTGTGGCAGGTTCAAGGTCAGCTATCGACACGCTGCTGGACTATATCCGGCAGGATGAGCGTTTCAGCGCCCTGGTATGGAAGGAATCGCAGGATGAAGATTTCCCGTTCCACCGCGCCAAGGTGAAGCTCAAGAAAGAAATCGTCACCATGGGTGTCGAGGATATTGATCCTACCCATATCGTCGGCACCTATGTCAGACCTCAGGACTGGAATGCCCTGATCTCCGACCCGGACGTTACCCTGATTGATACCCGTAACGACTATGAAGTCAAAGTGGGAACCTTCAAAGGCGCGATCAATCCGCATACCACGACGTTCAGAGAATTCCCTGCCTACGCTGAGGCGCATCTCGATAAACAGAAACACCGTAAGGTCGCCATGTTCTGTACCGGTGGCATTCGATGCGAGAAATCAACTGCCTATATGAAGGCCCTGGGATTCGAAGAGGTCTATCACCTCGAAGGCGGCATTCTGAAATATCTGGAAGAAGTCCCTGAAGAGGAATCCCTGTGGGAAGGCGAATGCTTTGTCTTTGACAACCGGG
>JAGRIO010000131.1 GCA_020443225.1 Pseudomonadales bacterium | reverse complement strand
GAGCCCTGGCAATGTGGTGGCGTTTATCACGACGGGCGGTCTGCTGGCCAAGCCCATACGACAGTTGTCGGAAGTTCAGTCCACTATCCAGAAAGGTCTGGCAGCTGCAGAAGATATTTTTGACTTGTTTGATGAGCCGGTCGAGAAAAACGAAGGTGGTAAGGTCATTGAGCGGGTGGCAGGCAAGGTTGAGTTCCGTGATGTGTGCTTTGCCTACGATGATGACGAGAACGATCTGGTGCTCGATCATATATCCTTCACGGTTAACCCGGGCGAAACCATCGCCCTGGTGGGGCGGTCCGGTAGTGGCAAGAGTACACTGGCGAGCCTGATACCTCGGTTTTATTCTCCGCTCAGTGGGCAGATTCTGCTCGACGATCAACCGGTTGAAACGCTGAATCTGGCTTCCCTGCGGGAGCAAATTGCACTCGTTACTCAACACGTTACGCTGTTCAATGATACCGTGGCCCGGAACATTGCCTATGGAACGCTGGCGGGTGCGCCGGTGGAGGCGATTGAAGAGGCTGCGGAAAAGGCTTATGCCAGTGGTTTTATTGACGAATTGGATCACGGCATGGATACCGTCGTTGGAGATGATGGCGTCCTGTTGTCCGGAGGTCAGCGCCAGCGACTGGCGATAGCGCGGGCGTTCCTGAAGGACGCGCCGGTACTGATTCTGGATGAGGCAACCTCGGCACTGGATTCGGAATCTGAGAGCTATATTCAGCGGGCGCTGGAAGCTGTTGTGCAGGGGCGTACCACGTTTGTCATCGCCCACCGTCTGTCAACTATAGAAAACGCTGACCGGATACTGGTCATTGATAAGGGGCGACTGGCAGAGCAGGGCACTCATGCTGAGTTGCTGGCAAAGGGCGGTCACTATGCCAATTTGCATAAGCAGAAAGATGGTGGGGAAGCCAGCCAGAGCCGCAGGTCGGCGCGGTCTCAGACACTGGTTCCGGTGCCTGAGGCACCTTCTGGCGGCGGCCTCTTACCTGGCAGTTTGCCTGGTAGTGAAATACTGACCGGCAGTTGGTACAGATCCAATGGCTGGACCCGGTATCTTGCTCCGCTTGCCGTTGTTTTTACCTTGCTGGCAGAGCGTCGCCGAAAACGCATTAGCGGCAATCCTGAGGCGCATTGGCGGGCACCGGTGCCGGTTGTGGTGGTCGGTAATATCAATGTTGGAGGAACGGGTAAATCGCCACTGGTTATCTGGTTGGCAGATTTCCTGAAGAACAATGGCTACCGGCCCGGCATCGTGAGTCGGGGCTATGGCGGCAAGGGCGACTATCCGCTGACAGTGACAGAAAATACTGAAGCCAGTCTGTGCGGTGATGAAGCGGTGATGCTGGCCCGGCGCTCTGGCTGCCCGGTGATCGTGGATCCCGACAGACCAGCGGCCGTCCGGCATTTGCTGGCAACCACTGAGTGTAACATTGTGATCAGCGACGATGGCCTGCAACACTACGCGCTGGACCGGGATCTGGAAATTATTGTGGTCGATGCCAGTAAAGGCCTGGGTAATGGACTGTGTCTGCCTGCGGGCCCACTGCGCGAGCCGCCAGCCCGCCTGAATGAAGCAGATCTGGTGGTAGTTAATGGAACGGGTGACTGGCAATGGTCCGGAATCAGTCATCAGATGACGCTGACGCCGACTGCGCTGGTACGTCTCAGCACCGGTGAGCGATTGTCATTGCAGGATCCTGCACTTCCCCCTCTTGTACACGCCGTCGCCGGAATCGGGCATCCTGAACGTTTCTTCCGAACCCTGAGTGACTGTGGATTGCAAACCGTCAGTCATGCCTTCCCGGACCACCATCGTTTCACCCTGAAAGACCTGATGTTCGGCGATGAGCTCCCGGTTGTCATGACAGAGAAAGACGCTGTGAAGATAGCAGCGCTTAATCCGTCGCTGGTTCACGCTGAGTTTTACTATCTGGAAGTCTCCGCTGCTTTTGATCGTGCGTTTGAAGACCGCCTCATGGCGATAATGGCGGAGAAAACCAACCCATCACAAGCAACTGCTGAATGAGGATTTGTCATGGCTGTTGACGGAAAATTGCTGAGTATACTGGTTTGTCCTCTCTGCCATGGGGACCTGACCTACAAAAAGGAAGAGGAAGAACTGATCTGTTTTGCTGATGGGTTGGCTTTTCCCGTGCGGGATGACATTCCTGTGATGCTGGAGGCCGAGGCCCGGCAGCTGACGGCCGAAGAAAAGGTCGACAGATAGATGGATTTCAGCGTGGTGATTCCTGCCCGGCTGAATTCCCAACGTCTGCCCGGCAAGGTTCTGCTGCCGCTGGGTGACAAACCCGTGATTCAGCATGTCTGGGAGCGAGCCTCTGCCAGTCATGCTGCCAGGGTGATCATCGCTGTAGATGATGAGAAAGTCGCCCGCACCGTGGCTGCTTTCGGGGCAGAGTACTGTATGACTTCTTCAGATCACCCGTCAGGCACTGACAGGCTGCAGGAGGTCGTGAGTCAGCTGGGCATGGCTGATGATGAACTGGTGATTAACGTTCAGGGCGACGAGCCATTGATGCCGCCGGCAGTGATTAATCAGCTGGCGGATAATATCATTGGCTCCGGAGTCTCAATGGCCACCCTGTATGAGCCCGTGACGACCATCGCTGATGCCCTTGACCCCAATATCGTCAAAGTTGTCACTGACACTGACGGTCGGGCTGTTTATTTCAGCAGGGCGCCCATTCCCTGGTCGCGGGACCATTTCCCCGATCGTCTGGCGGATAATATTCAGTTGAAGCGACATTTAGGGATCTATGCCTATCGGGTAGACCTGTTGAATCAGTTTGTGCAATGGGGCAGTTGTGTTCTGGAAGAGACGGAAAAGCTTGAGCAACTGAGAGTCATCTGGCACGGTGTCAGTATTCATATTGATGAAGCATGCGAAACCATACCGCCTGGCATTGATACCATGGCGGACCTGGAAAAGGCACGGCAGATTCTCGGTTGCTGAACCGGATATGTCGGTCATGTTTGAAAAAGTAAAGTAAAAAACGACGCCGGTTTAAAAATGTGACGCGCAGCTGTCAAAATTTGCGAATTGGGTCACAAATATGAATGACGCTATGCGTCAAAATTTTTCGGTCGACTTCAACCGAAGTTGTAAAAGAATTTCTTAACTGTTTGAAATTCAAGGAAGAAAGTCTCAGTTTCATAATTCTTATTGTGGTTGGCATCTTTCGTGCATATTTACTTGCGCGACATCCAAGTCACTTGCGACGAGAAAATTATGAAATCAATCACTATCACCGGAATGATCGTCCTCGCGTTAATCGCGGTTGGCGGTGCAGTATTCCGAGGCTCGGCAACGGAAGCCGTTGAGCCTGTGGTAGTAAATGGAATTACGACCTCATTTATTGTTCAGGCTGCGGATGGAAAGCAGGCCCGTGCTGCGGTGGAAGCCATTGGCGGCCAGGTGGTTCATGAACTGGGTATCATAAAATCTGTATCAGCCTTGCTGACAGAAGCGCAGAGAAGCGCACTGGAAGCAGATAACAGTATTACGGTTTACTCCGATGAGGTTGCCAGGGTAGAAGGCTGGGGTGGTTTCGGAAAACGTAACGATCATACCTGGAGAAACAAGAATGCTGCGGACCCGACCCAGATCGCCAAAAAGTTCTTTAGACATTATTCCTATCTGAATGGCGATGATCTCGAAGAGCAGGAGTTTGTTATCTCCGATGCGCTGACTTCTCATTTTCCTGTTCAGCACGAAGCTCACTATGCACAGGCAATGGGTATGCGGGGTCGTGGTGTTACGGTTGCTGTGCTCGACTCCGGGATTGCCCGTACGCCCTGGTTGTCCGGTCCTCGCCTGCTGGCGGAATTCGATGCAACAGTGGTTGACGGGACAGAAGGTCAGGACCGTGCGCAGGACGATAATGGTCACGGGACCCACGTAGCCAGTCTTATAGCAAGTGCAGGAAAATCTGGTCTGGGTGAATACAACGCTATGGCGCCGGAAGCCAATCTCGTCGCGGTAAAAGCGTTTGATGAAAATGGTATGGGTTCCTATGCCGACGTGATCCACGGTCTCGACTGGATTCTTCAGAACAAGGATCGTCTGGGTATCCGCATCGTCAACATGTCTTTCGGTTCCCCGGTTCAGTCCTACTATTGGGATGATCCTCTGGCGCAGGCTGTTATGGTGGCGTGGCAGCAGGGTCTGGTGGTTGTCGCTTCCGCTGGCAATGCGGGTCCTGAACCCATGACCATCGGCGTTCCCGGCAATGTACCTTACGTGATTACCGTGGGTGCGGTTACTGACAGCTATACGCCACATGATGCGACAGACGACGTTCTGGTTTCTTTCTCATCAAGCGGCCCGACCTTTGAGGCTCATGTTAAGCCTGATATCGTTGCTTACGGCGGTCATATGCTCGGTCTGATGGCCAGTGATGCGACTATCGCCATCAATCATCCGGAGTTTCAGGCACCTGACGCCGAAAACTACTATCTCATGTCCGGTACGTCGCAGGCGGCTGGCGTGGTATCCGGTGCGGTCGCTCTGATGTTGCAGATGAATCCGGCCTTATCTAATAACGATGTTAAGTGCCGTTTACTCTCAACAGCGGGTGCATCCTCTAGCAACGTTGCAGAAAACTACACAATATTCCAGCAGGGTGCGGGCATGCTCAACGTCCATCGCGCGCTGATGAGCCGTAAAACCGGCTGCGCGAACACAGCCTTTGATATCAATGTAGATATCGCCGGTACTGATCACTTTATTGGCCCGGCCAGAATGGACGAAACCGGCGAATTCTTCATTGAGGGGGTTAACAAAAACAAGCCTGGCATGACCTGGACTGGCGACTATGTTCGCGGTGTGGGTTATTCCTGGAACAACGGTCATCTCTGGAATAATGGTTTTATCTGGAACAACGGATTCTCCTGGAACAACGGGTACACCTGGAATAACGGATTTCTCTGGAACAACGCCTATCTGTGGAACAATGGTTCCGTTGAGACAGCTGGCGTTGATGCCTGGGTAGGACAGGAATAAGCCACCCCATTTCAGGAGAAATAATAATGAGAAACACTGCGACAGAAGTGATGGCAGGCAGGGGTGTGGAATACAGGTTTCAGAATGTCGTATCCCTCAGCGGCTTCGATAAACTGAACTCCGGTCCAACGGTACTCCTGAATGAATTGCTGGCGAGTACCTCAGCCGCTGCGCTGTTCACGCTCCGGATCAACCGGTACGAAATGCTGCAATCGGCGTTTGCAGGACTCTCTGCAGACCAGCTGGCGGCGCAGATAGAAGATATTCTGCATGAGTCCCTGCGGGAAACTGATCTCGCCATTCATCGACAGGATGATGAATTCATTGTTCTGCTGACAGATATTGCCACCGAGAAAGATATCGAAGAAGTAGCACAACGTCTGATAGCCTCCTGTGCTTATCTGGAAGTCTACGAGGGATACCGTATTCCGTGTTGTATCGATATTGGTATGGCGCGCTATCCGGTAGATTCCAGGACCGCGGAAGATTTACTCCGGTTCTCTGGCATCGCATTGCATAACATCAGTCAGACCCGTCAGGGCACAGCGCTGTTTTACACTGATCATCAGCAAGCACTGCATTCCCGCAAGGTGAATATGACAGGGGAACTGCTACAGGCCATGCAGGATGAGCGAATCGAATTGCACTATCAGCCAATCTATTGCGTCGATTCAGATGAAATGATTGCGCTCGAAGCTCTGGTTCGGATGCGGACCCCGGAAGGCGGTTTGGTGCCACCCGATCAGTTCATTGAAACCGCAGAGCAGACCGGGTTGATCATTCCGCTGGGTAACTGGATTATTAATCAGGCTTGTCAGCAACTTGCAACCTGGCATAAAGCTGGCGCCAGGGTGACAATGTCAGTCAATGTCTCACCCGTGCAGCTGGAAGATGCCAGCTTCCTCGGTAATCTGAAACGGGCAGTGGCTACCAGCGGACTGGATTACCGTTACATCGAACTGGAGATCATTGAGCGTCAGGAAGTGGAGCCGGGTATTGAATCTGTGCTGACAGAGTTAAGAAGACTCGGAGTCAGTATCGCGGTGGATGACTTTGGGACGGGATATGCCAGTCTGGCTAATCTGGCGCGTTTTCCACTGGACGTTGTGAAAGTAGACCAGAGCTTTGTGCGTAACATGCTGGACAGCGTTGTTTCCCGCAGCATCGTCAGTGCTATTTTCGCTATGGCTGCTGAACTGAACATCAAGGTCATCGCCGAGGGTGTTGAAACCCGGGAGCAGGAAGATTATCTGCGATCACTTGGTTGCAAGGTGGCTCAGGGGTTCGGCTATGCCAGACCCATGCAGGCGACAGTGCTTGATGAGGCCATACTCAGGGGCAAAGGCAAGGTTAACCGCGAGCTGATAGCGCTGGCAGTTTAATACTCACTGATAACAGCTATGCAGGGCTGCTGAGGCCCTGACGCAGGCTGCTACCTTGAAGATTGCCATTCATCCTCTAAATTTATAGCATACGCGCCACAATTTCGGTTCCGGCTGAAAATATGGCGCAATGTTGCCCTCACTCATCTTCCTCAGCGAATACTCATGATAACGACAGCATTCCTGAATCAGTATCTGGAAAATATTTGCCGTCTTGCGCGAGCCCAGCGCGCGTCGCTGTTTCTCACCGGATTTGCTGAGAATTTACTTCAGCACTCTGCAGACGAGCCTGCACTGGCCGAGCTGGCAGATGAAGCGCATGCGGCCAGTACCCTGGCAGAACTCACTGCCGATCTCTGTGAAAATGGTTCTCTGATGAAACCTGCTGCCAGTGGCTGCGGCCTGCTGGTGGTGGTCAGCATTGGTGCTGATCATGGGGTCGCAACTCAGGTTGTCACTGAGCGCCGAAACTTTGTGCCTTCACGACTCGGTGAAACAGAAACACATTTAATGATCGGTCTGGGTTACGCGCGCCCGGAAGATGTGCCCGCGTTTGGTGACAATGGTCTGGTCGAACCCCTGTCACAGGCAGACTGGATACTCAGCATCATTGTCAGTTCCGGTGGACCGCTGTCGATGAACTGGGAGCTGTCGAGAATTCTCAAACATCCGGTCACCGGGCTGGCCGGAAGAGTCGAACTTGAACGTGTACTGCCGCTGATAGTCCACTCGGCGCAGGAGAGTGGCCAGCCTGTCAGTCTGATGTTTGTCAATCCCGACCATTTCGAGCAGGTTAATCACCGTTTTGGCCGCCCACAGGGCGACTTAGCCGTCCGGGAACTGGCATCGCTCTTACGCGCGTCCCTGCGGGAATCGGATCTGCTGTTTCACTACAGCGGTGCGATATTTGCCATTGTCCTCCCGGCAACGGACGAAGAAGGCGCCAGATCGGCAGCAAATAAGGTCCGCAGTGCCGTCGCCGATCGTTTATTCATCGATGGTGTACTGCCCCTGACCGTCAGTATCGGGGTTTCAGGCACTGAAAACGGATCTGTGTCTGACACCACAGAACTTATCAGGAGAACTGACAGCGCCCTCAATATGGCGAAACTGGCGGGCGGTGCGCGTACCGTGCTGTGGCAGGAAAATTCGCCGCCTCATCTGCCCGGTCCGATTGACAGGGGCAGTGCCATCTTCACAGCCGATGCGATAAAGGATTACCGCAATATGAGTCTGTTGTGGGAACTTATGTCGGGTCTGGCGACCCAGCGAGAAATTTCAGTCATCGCAAGAGAGCTGACCAGCAGGATTGCCAAGGCATTCAGGCTGGAGTTGGTCGCGCTCTATTCAGCGTTACATCAGGAACCTGACAGTCTGACAGAAGAACCCCTGTTGCTGTCTGCCTGTCGTTACATGCCAGAGCATGACACCATACTGAATGAACCCGTTGTCAGGGCAGAGAAGCCGGTGGCCATGGTGCGTCAGGTTCGTGAAACCGGAGAACAGATTGTTCACCGGGAGGAAAACCGCATTACCGAAGGCGTCCTGCCCATGGTGGCCAGAGACGACCTGATTGGCTTCATCTATCTGGAAAACGGGCCTGAAGCCACATTGGATAACAAGGATATGGACTTCCTGGCGGCGCTGGTCGCACAAGTCGCGATGTCTCTTGACCGTGCAGAGCTTCTTAATCGCTGGATGAAGCAGCAACAGGAAGAAAGCAAGAAACTTCGTGAAGAAGTACGGGAGCTGAGGCAGGCAGTCAAGCAGATCAGACTGGTT
The DNA here is from genome assembly GCA_020443225.1 of Pseudomonadales bacterium. Classification (GTDB taxonomy): domain Bacteria; phylum Pseudomonadota; class Gammaproteobacteria; order Pseudomonadales; family Azotimanducaceae; genus UBA4582. The sequence continues at coordinate 1,424 of JAGRIO010000131.1, read as the reverse complement.
TATCAGTCCGCTGCGATGGAAACACTCATGCAAAGGGTGCAGAAAATCGCTCTGAGCGATGCCACAGTGCTGATTACCGGTGAAAGTGGCACAGGCAAGGAAATGCTGGGGCATGCGATCCATGATTTGAGTGATCGTCGCCAGCGACCCTTCGTTACCGTGGATTGTGGCGCCATATCACCAGGCCTGGTTGAAGCTGAATTGTTCGGTCGGGTAAAAGGTGCTTTTACCGGTGCCGATACTGCAACTGACGGATACATTCAACAGGCTCATGGTGGCACCCTGTTTCTTGACGAGATCGGTGAGCTGCCAATAGAAGTTCAGACTCGTTTGCTCAGATTTGTTCAGGAGAAAACGGTCACGCCCGTCGGGTCGTCCAGTTCAGTTAAGGTTGATGTCAGGATCATTGCCGCGACAAACCGTGACCTGCTAGAAGAGGTAAAGTTTGGTGGTTTCCGGAGTGATCTTTACTATCGCCTTCAGGTCGTGACGCTGGAGTCACCGCCACTTCGTGATCGCAGTGAAGACATTTTGCCGCTGGCGAATTTCTTCGTGGAGAAGTTCTCGCTGAGTTATCAGAAACCTGAATTGCATCTGGCACCGGAAACACGGGATTTCCTGCAAACCTATCACTGGCCAGGTAATGTTCGTGAACTTCAGAATACTATGCTGCGCGCTGTGCTCATGTCGGATGGACCAGAAATCAGGATTGCAGATCTGGACATTGAGAGCCGTGCCGCCAGACCCGCTGCGGCCCAGGAGGAGGTCAAACTGCCCGGAGTTCTGGCTGCATCAATGGAACGCAGAGATCTGTGGCGGGAACTGACGCTGGCGCTGGAAGCGGTCCTTGATGAGTGCGCTCAGCAGACGCTGCCGATGGGGCGTTGGTTGACTGAAGCATTGCTTATTACTGCTAACGAAATCAGTGATGGGGTCACTCGACGAGGGGCCACGGTTCTTGGAATGGCAGAGTCCACTTTCCGGCGTCAGGTAGCCAAGAGTTTACGGTCAAGAGAGCTGGAACATGGCAAGCGACCCGAAGGTTGGGAGGCAGTCGAGTCTGTCAGTGCAGAGATTGTGCGTGAGCAGGCAAAGGTCAGGCTGCCGGCACAGCAAAATCTGGTAGTGAGAACCCGGGATATCCTGCTCGCTGTGGTTGATGAGCTTGTTGGCAGTCAATATGCCCGTGGCGCAGCACTGATGGATGTGACCACCCCGACCTACAAAAGCTGGCTGGAGAGACTGGAATCTGCCGGGGGACGATGAACGATGCTAACCCGGTAGTCACCGTGCTAACATAGCGCTTTGAAAAATAATTCAGCGTCGATGAAGAGTCTCAACTTCTGCAGGTCATTTCTGAAGTCCGGAATCGCAGTGTCGGTTCTGCTTATGACGCTGTTATTACCTGCCTCAACTCAGGCTGC
>JAGRIO010000130.1 GCA_020443225.1 Pseudomonadales bacterium | reverse complement strand
CAAAATCCGGCAGTTGCGCTTGAGTACAGCCATAGCGCTCCAGCAGTTCATCCAGCTTGTCGCCGCTGAGTTTTACGACTTTCTTAATCACTTTAGCGGCGGATTCATCGTACCAACTCACTGCATTCAGGATGGCGTTCTTTTCGGTGGCAGAGAGTTTGACCTTAAGCGCCTTCAGCTCTGCATCCACCTGATCTTTAAACAGATTGAAGTCATCGAATTCATCATTACCTATCGCAGCCATAAGCGCCTGAGCCGTCTCGTAAACCGCTTTTAGCGCTAGCCAGTGCTTCACATCCAGCAGCTTGGCTTTAGCCTTGGCGTTCAGGCTGATGTCGTTGTCTTCACACCAGGCAAGGACGCTTTTCTCGATGGATATTAAGAAGCCCTTCTCGTAAAGCTTCTCACCATATTCGGCATACAGGTGTTCCATCACTTCGCTTGACTGCTTGTCAAAACGCAGGCTGGCGATGCGCTCTGCTATGAACTGAGCTTTGCGGCGGTCGGGCCGCTCAATGGTCACTTTGTAGTAACCGAAATCCTCATTGCGGAATACCTGGCTGGCAATGCCGATTGGGTCGCCCATCCCTTCAGGTAAAGAGCCGTCCAGCTCTCGCTCAATAGCGGCGCAATCAAGATAGGTACGGGTGATCTGTTCGATATGCTCTGGCGCAAACTCGCAGTTCTTGTTGCCCAGGTTTTTGCGCAACTTTCGATACAGCAGGCTGGCATCAATCAACTGTACTTTTCCCCTTCTGTCTGGGCCTTTGCCGTCTCCCGACTTGTTGTTATTGAGCAGCCAGATATAGGTGGTAATGCCGGTGTTGTAGAACAGGTTATTGGGCAATTGCACAATGGCATCGAGCATGTCGTTTTCGATAATGTAGCGGCGGATATTGCTTTCACCACCACCGGCATCGCCAGTAAACAGGCTGGAACCGTTATGGACCGACGCAACGCGGCTGCCGTTAGTACCAGTGGATGGGTCTTTCATTTTGCTGACCATTTCCATCAGGAACAGCAGCTGGCCATCGCTGGAGCGCGGTGTGGCGTCACACTCCTCGATATTGCCCCAATAGTCTTTGAGTTTGACCTTAAAGCGCGGGTCAATCACATCACCGCCGTCTTTGATGTATTTTTGCTCCGAGGCCCAGCTTTTGCCGTAAGGCGGGTTGGAGAGCATAAAGTCAAAACGCAGGGAGGCGAATTCATCGGTGGACAGGGTGGAGCCGACCTTAATGTTCTCGGGGTTGTTGCCCTTGATCATCATGTCGGATTTACAGATGGCATAGGTTTCGTCGTTGATTTCCTTGCCGTAGAGGTAGATGTCGCGCTGACTTTTCGCTGATGGGTCAGCAGGATACTTTTCTTCAATAAAATTTTGCGATTCGGTGAGCATGCCACCACTACCGCAAGCCGGGTCATACACGGTCAGCGTTAGTGGAATAGTGTCTTTGATCGGATCAAACACCAGGTGGGTCATCAGCTCGATTACTTCACGCGGCGTGAAGTGCTCTCCAGCTTCTTCGTTATTTTCTTCGTTGAATTTTCGGATCAGCTCTTCAAACACATAGCCCATACCCAGATTGGAAAGCCCAGGCAGTTTGTAGCCATCCGGGTCTTCGGCAGCCACGGGCGTAAGGTTGATTTTCGGGGAAATGAATTTTTCCACCACATCCAGCAGCACGTCTTTATTCGCCATGTGCAGGATTTTGCTTTTCAGCTCAAAGCGCTCAATGATTTCCTGCACGTTGGCACTGAAGCCATTGAGATATTCATCAAAATTGGCCAGCAAAATCTGGCGGTTGTTAGTGGCGGTGTTGTGCAGGCTGGTGAGCGTCCATTTGGACACGTTGTAGAACACGTAGCCAGAGGCTTCTTTAAGTGGCTCTTCGTCCAGCTCGGTGGCTTGCATTTCTTCCTTCTGGTAGCGAACTTCTTCCAGTACGGCCTCTTTGGTGGGCATCAGCAGGGTATCCAGTCTGCGCAACACCACCATCGGCAGAATTACGTCACGGTATTTACCGCGCACGTACACGTCGCGCAGGCAGTCGTCAGCAATGCTCCAGATAAATGAGACAAGTTTGTTGTGTACGCTGTGGTCCATGGTGTTTCCTGGTGTTTGAAATCAGAGTTCAATTTATTTTGCGATTTGATTCAGCCCGATGGTTGCTCGGTTCTGCCGGGGGCCAGAATCAGGTTTTGCACGCCGTATAGCGCCTGGCTATTACGGAGCCATAATTGGTATTCGGGACCGGTTAGCGTGTGGGCCGGTGAGCAGTCCACATGCCATTGCCGCGACAGGTACCCTGCTGTAGCGGCTCGGATCTCAACCTTCATTACGCCGCCGTCCATATCGTAATCCAGTTCGATGGCTTCCTGGTGCTGGATACACGGGTGCGGTACCAGTTCCAGCTCGACAAAGCGGTTCCACTGGCGATCCTGGCTTTCGGTTTCCTGTTCGTCGATGGCGGAGGCTTCAACCATCGTGGCTTCTTTAATACGGGTGAGCACGAAGTCCCGGAATTCGCCGCTCTTGCGGTCGAACCCCCGCACATGCCAGCGCAGGCCGTTATCCACCAAGGTATGGGGCACGATCTCGCGCCGGGATTCGCCACTAGACAGGGATACATAGGTAGTGGACAGGGGCTTGGCCTTGTGAATGGCTTCGGTCACCTTGGCAACGGTGGCCAGGGTGCGCACCACGTCGTAGTCGAACAGGGGCTTGAACTGGTCACCACGCAAGTGGGTTCTCAGCTTCTCGTCATAGCGGATATTGGCGGGGGCCAGCTCCCGATACTGGGTGAAATCCTTAGTGGCCTGGGCAGGCGTGATACTGAAGCGATCCACCAGATCGGCACGGTTGGCTTCCCCCTTGAATAGCAGGGTGAAGTCGATATGGGCGATGCGATCGCACTGGGCCTGGGTTAAATACCGAGGCGTGCTACTCATTCGGCATGACCATACTCTGGATATGATACCTAGTAGTTTTCATTAGGTATCATCCTATCTCAGCGTTTCTGACTTGGGATACAAAAAATTGCCCTTTGGTTAGGCTGTTGCTGGCAAGCCGTCAAACACTTACAGGCTAGCTTTTTATTTGGGTATTTTTGCCGCCTGAGGCGAGCATTAACAACAATTCGGTGGTTAACCCACAGGAGTAAACAGCCTGCAGCAGGGTCCTGTCGATCGCCTCATCCGGGCCTGCCAGCAGAAGGATATAGTCGCGCAGACGGAGCTTTGGGTGCTTATCGGGACCTGATGTGCATCGCAGATGAACATGAGCATGGGTTCATTAGCGATCAGCTGCCGGGACGCCCACTCCCGGCTTGCTTCGGTGGCACCTTTCGTGCCGGCACACGCAGCCCGGAATAGGTTGTTTAGCACCATGCACTACCGGCGAAAAAGGTCTGGCTGCAAGCGCATATCGCTTTCCTGGAGACCAGATTGCTCTACTATTAAGCTGGTTATCCGGTCGAATCTACTATCTGAAAACCGTTCAGCAGGAGGAGCGCTTTTTATCAGACCGACCATCAGAGCATCATCACAAACCAACAGATTTTGATCGGATAGATATTGCATTAGCCCGTAAAAAAGCCCTGGCAAATCGAGTTTGGCGAGGCTTTTGTTTAAACTTATGTGCTTTTTTGTTCAACCTTATGCACCAATTCACACCCTAGATCAGCTCGGCCTGGTCGCCCTTGGCCTCAAGCCAGGTTTTGCGGTCACCCGAACGTTTCTTCGACAACAGCATGTCGAGCGTTTCATTCATTTTTTGCCCGGCTTCCGTCGTCAGTCGCACCAGGCGCCGGGTATCTTCCGCCATCGCCGTTTCACGCAGTTGCAAAGGATTCATCTCACCCAGACCTTTGAATCGCTGCACCGTAATCTTGCCTTTCATTTTCTCGGCTTCAATGCGATCAAGAATGCCCTGCCGTTCAGATTCATCGAGGGCATAGAACACTTCCTTGCCAACATCGATGCGGTACAGTGGCGGCATCGCCACATAGACGTGGCCATTCTCGACCAGCGCCGGGAAATGCCTGACAAACAGGGCAATCAGCAAACTGGCAATGTGCAGTCCGTCTGAGTCGGCGTCCGCCAGAATACAGACCTTGCCATATCGCAGGCCGCTAAGATCAGTGGTCCCCGGGTCGATGCCGAGCGCCACTGAAATATCATGGACCTCCTGAGAAGCCAGGATCTCGCCTGAATCTACTTCCCAGGTATTCAGGATCTTACCCCGCAGCGGCATGATGGCCTGTGTTTCACGGTCCCTGGCCTGTTTCGCTGAGCCACCAGCAGAATCACCTTCGACCAGAAACAGTTCACCCTGCATGGCATCGGCACAGGAGCAATCTGCCAGTTTGCCCGGCAGCGCCGGACCAGATGTCACTTTCTTACGGGCAACCTTCTTGCCGGCGCGAAGTCGTGCCTGGGCATTGGAGATGGCCAGTTCTGCCAGGGCCACAGCAGCATCAGTGTGCTGATTCAGCCACAGGCTGAAACTGTCTTTCACCACACCGGAGATAAAGGTTGCCGCCTGACGTGAGTTCAGTCGCTCCTTGGTCTGGCCAGCAAACTGCGGATCCTGCATTTTGGCTGACAACACATAGCTGCACTTATCCCAGACATCATCCGGCGCCAGCTTGATTCCCCGCGGAATCATGTTGCGGAATTCGCAGAATTCCCTGAGAGCTTCCAGCAAACCACTACGCAGCCCGTTGACGTGGGTTCCACCCTGAGCTGTCGGAATGAGGTTCACATAACTTTCTGTGACGGGATCCCCACCTTCGGGCAACCACTGCACCGCCCAGTCGACAGCTTCATTGTTGCCAGACATAGAACCCATAAAAGGTTCCGGAGGCAGGACCTCAAATCCTTTGAGCTCATCACCCAGATAATCTTTCAGACCTTCTTCGTAATACCATTCAAATTGCTGGTCTTCCGGTGTGGTTGCTGTTTCATCGGTGAAGAACACCCTGAGACCCGGACATAAAACCGCCTTGGCGCGCAGCAAGTGTTTCATGCGGCTGACGGAAAACTTCGGGGAATCAAAGTACTGAGGATCAGGATGAAAGTTGATCAGTGTACCGGTGTTACGTTTGCCTACGTTGTCGACCACTGCCAGGTCTTTGGTCTTCAGGCCATTCTTAAACTGCATATGATGAAGCTTGCCATCGCGCTTGATGTAAACCTCAAATTGCGCAGACAGTGCATTCACTACAGACACACCGACACCATGCAAACCGCCGGAGAATTTATAATTGTCGGAATTGAATTTGGCACCTGAATGCAGTTTGGTGAGGATCAGCTCAACACCGGGAATCTTTTCTTTTTTATGAATATCCACCGGCATTCCACGGCCATTATCGCCGACGGACATAGAGCCGTCCTTGCGCAGGGTAACGCGGATTTCGGTGGCGTGACCTTCCAGCGCCTCATCAACACTGTTATCAATGACTTCCTGTGCCAGGTGATTGGGTCGGGTGGTATCGGTGTACATGCCCGGGCGTTTCTTGACCGGGTCGAGTCCTTCCAGAACTTCAATTGCATCGGATTGATAATTATTATTGGCCATATTTTCCTGCTATGAGGGTTCTGCCTGGGGTCAGGTTTTGATTATTTGAACGGTGCGCGAAATTATAACGGAAGGCCCCGGGAAATCCTTATATTTGTTCCCGGACCGGGGGTTTCAGAACTGATTTTCAAAGCCCTGGCGTAGTGATACCCGGCAGCGGGCAAAGCTGCTCCAACTTACCGGTCACAACACCCTCATCGGCTCATGGCTGGTCAGTCTATGATACCTGCTATTTACCTGCCTTAAATCGATGGCACTTATCGCACCGGCAGGTATTCATCCAGCGGTGCCAGCGCATGACCATGCTCGATACAGAAGGTCAGCAATTCACCCAGGTAGCGATTGATCTGGGACTTCTCATCTGGCTGGAACATCTCCGGGTTCAGCAAGGGATAACGGTGTTTAAGATTCCGGTGCCGTTCAACGCGGGTGACTTCAGCAGATTTGGTGTCGTGGTAAACCCGGATTTCCAGACTTGGCCACCTCACCCAGGGCTTGTTCTCTTCGCTGTCCACAGTCATGGTCAGCATGGTGGTATAGCGACAGCGCTCGCTGATCCTGAGGGTCACAATCACCCCATCTTCTGTCGTCCCCTTGACGCCGAATTCACGACTGTCTTCTTCGTCGATGCGGGGAAACAGGCGCAGCAGCCGAATGTAATTCGCATCACATTCCGCCATGTCGGCTACCAGATCCGGTACATATCGCTTTCGCGCAGGAGACATTTCAGGGTTCACTTTCAGCATCAGGTTTGGGAGGTTAACACAAACAGGGCGACCTCTGATGAATTGATCTTTTTCTTCAGGGTTTCCGGAACTGTCGTGGTTTCAGGCACATAATCGGGGACGAGAGACGAATTTTCCTCAGATTGCCAGCATATGCAAGCTTGCCTGCAGGGCACCACGATTATTCTCAAGTACACTTTTTGCGGCTGAACCATCATGGGCGGCCTGCTCCGGCTCTTTATGGTAAAGATCAAAGAGCGCAACCAGCTCTGAGCCGGTATGGACAATTCTGAGACCACCGGCTTCGGCAAACAGATCAGCGATATCGCGGATATTGCGCAGATAACTGCCCATGATGACCGGAATTCCAAACGCTGCGGGTTCCATCGGGTTGTGGCCACCGACATCTACCAGGCTGCCGCCCACATAGGCCGCCCGGGAAACCGCGTAGGCATATTGCAATTCACCCATGGTGTCCAGCAGGTATACCTGGATTCTGGGGGTAACCCGGTCGCCGCGGGAACGTCGCGCCACGGCAAGTCCTGCTTCCAGCAGCAGCTGTTCCACGCTATCAGCCCGGTGAGGATGCCGGGGTGCCAGAATCACCAGTACATCAGGATTAGCTGGCAGCCAGGCTCGCAGCGAAGGTACGATCAGCGCTTCTTCTCCTGGCTGAGTGCTGGCGATGGTCACCGGGTAGCGATCAGCAAACAAGTGGCGAAATGCTGTCGTTTGCTCTGCCAGGTCCGCCGGTAGCGGCGCATCAAACTTGATACTGCCGGTGACGGTCAACCGCTCCGCCGGCAAGCCCAATGCCACAAACCGTTCGCCCTGAACCGCAGACTGGGCACCAACTCCACTCAGCGCCTGCAACATCCGGCGGGTCAGCCCGGATATTCGACCATAACCGTGGGCGCTTCTGGCGGACAGTCGGGCATTGACGAGATAAATCTCTGCACCTGCAGCGCTGGCGCCGGCAATCATATTAGGCCAGAGTTCCGTATCGATCAGAATGAGCTTCGCCGGCCGGACCCGGCGGATGAAACGTCGAACTGCGTCCGGCAGATCCCAGGGTGCATAACAGTTCACCACAGCATCCCCCAGCGCTGCCGTGATGCGTTCTCTGCCAGTAGGCGTCATATTGGTCACGACTACCCGGTAATCGCGGGCCAGCAAGGCGTTGATGAGCGGAATGGCAGCAATACTTTCGCCGGCCGATACTGCGTGCACCCATATCTGGCCTTCAGCACTGGCTTTCGGTGCATAGCCAAACCTCTGCGCCAGATCCTGCCGGTACAGTGGTTCCCGGAGCGATCGCCACAGAATGCGCAGCACCACAAATGGCAGCAGACAATAGAACAACAGACTGTAGATCAGACGGGACAAGGCGTGAGTATGCTTTGCGAGAAAACAGAAGGGCAGAATATCGTCAAAGAGCAGGTTAAACCAGTCAACCGCTTTGCTGGTATACTGATGCCTTTCTACTGACCCCACGTTCATGCCTGCAGCAACCCCACCAGATCCGACACTGGCTGAATCAGTGACCAACGTCCCTTCCCATTCACAGATCGCCGTTATTGGCGGCGGGATTGCAGGACTCTGGCTCGCCAGCCAGCTGAGTCGCGCTGGCTACAGCACACGTTTGTTCGAGAAAACCGCGCTGGGGCAAGGCCAGACTCTGGCGTCTCAGGGCATGATTCACGGCGGCATCAAATATACCCTGGAAGGTTTTACCACCACAGCCTCTGAGACCATTGCTGCGATGCCCTCTGTGTGGGAAGCAGCCATAGCGGGGCATGGCCCGGTCGATCTGAGTGATACCCGGTGCCTGTCAAAAGACTATTTTCTGTTTTCCGACAGCCGCATCACTTCGCGGGTGACGGCCTTTTTCGGCAGCAAGAGCCTGCGGGGCCGGATTGACGCCCTTGACCGCAATGACTACCCCGCAGCATTGCAGCACCCGGACTTCAAAGGTCTGGTATACAGGCTGCAGGATCTGGTACTGGATACTGGTTCATTGCTGGAAACGCTGGCCAGACCACTACGCCCACACCTGTACCGGTCTGAGACAACGCTGGCGCTGGACGCAGAGGGCAGGGTAAGGACGATCAGCACCGATCAGGGGCCAGTCACCGCCGACTATGTGATTCTTGCCGCCGGCGAAGGTACTGGCGAATTGCTGGCGAATGCCGGTATTCAGCAACCCGCAATGCAGCTACGGCCCCTGCAACAGGTGATGATCGAAGGCGAGCTGCCAGAACTCTGGGCCCATGCAGTCAGCCTCAGTGCGGCCGCCAAGCCAAGGGTCACTATTACCACCCATCACACCGCTGATGGCCGGACCGTCTGGTATCTCGGCGGGAATCTGGCAGAAACAGGGGTAGATCGTTCTCGCGAGGCACAGATCAGATTTGCACGCACAGAAATGAAGGCGCTCTTTCCCTGGCTGAATTTCGATGCCATGCGCTTCGACACTTTTTTTGTTAACCGGGCTGAACCCGCACAGGACAATCATCATCGCCCTGACTTCCCCTTTTGCCATCAGCAGCAGAACCTGATCGTTTGCTGGCCTACCAAACTGACCCTGACACCCATGCTGGGCAATCAGGTCAGCAATTTAATCAGTGCGCCGCCAGATCACAGGCAGCCAGAACAACTCTCACTACCTCCTGCAGAAACGGGTGCATCACCATGGGAGCAGGCGTTCGGAGCCGATACATCTGCCGGGAATGTGCGCCCGTGATCACCCCAGCAAGTTACCGTCCGCTGGGCGCGAGTGAACTGAGGCTTTCCCCGCTGGGACTGGGCACCGTCAAACTGGGGCGCAACGAAGGGGTCAGGTATCCGCAGGCGTTTGAGTTACCGGACGATGCGTCGGTACTCACCCTATTCGCAGAGGCCGCCAGACTGGGGATCAACTTGCTGGATACAGCGCCGGCCTATGGACTCAGTGAAACACGAATTGGCCAACTGCTGGATCGCCAGGTCTGGGACCCGCTGATCTGTACCAAGGTCGGCGAGCATTTCAGTGCCGGTCAGTCCACATGGAATTTCAGCGCCGACGCAGTTCGCAGCAGTGTGACTGACAGCCTGAAAAAGCTGCGACGGAAGCAACTGGACATCGTGCTGGTACATTGTCCCGATGACGACCTTGAAGTGTTGCAGAACTCGCCGGTCATTGAGGTTCTGCGGGATTTTCAGTCGAAAGGAATCATTAAGGCCATTGGCGCTTCAACCAAAACGGTGGAAGCAGGTCTGTTTGTAGTCAGCGAAATGGATGTTGTGATGGTCGCTTTCAATCAGCAGGACCAGAGCCAGCTGCCAGTGATACATGCAGCACAACAGAACAACAAAGGGGTAATGTTAAAAAAGATTCTG
>JAGRIO010000129.1 GCA_020443225.1 Pseudomonadales bacterium | reverse complement strand
TGAGATAAGATCTTTTGCCTGCTGAACAAAAAGATCAGCGGTGTGCACCGGGCTCGTGGTGTAGCAAATTGTACCCTGAGCGTGTTTGCCCGCAGCCTTGACTGCCTTCATGGCTGTTTCAAGATTACGCAGATCATTCAGTGCATCGAAAATACGAAAGACGTCTATACCATTGTCGGCCGACCGGTGAATAAAAGCTTCCACAACATCATCGGCGTAGTGCCGGTACCCCAGCAGATTCTGACCACGCAGCAGCATCTGTAAACGGCTGTTTGGCAGTGCCTCCCGTAACTGACGTAGCCGTGCCCATGGATCTTCCTTGAGAAAGCGAACGCAGGCATCGAAGGTGGCGCCACCCCAGACCTCCAGGGACCAGAACCCGGCCTGATCCATCTTTTCGCAAATGGGTAGCATATCTTCAGTTCTGAGGCGCGTTGCGATCAGCGACTGGTGGGCGTCGCGCAAAGTGACGTCGGTTATCTGTACCGGCTTTCTGGTCATCGTCGGTTCTCCTTTGTTAGGCAGCCATATGGGCTGCAATGGCCGCAGCCAGTGCCAGGGCAATCTCGTTAGGGTGTTTCTTTTCAGAGTAATTCAACAGTTCCGGATGACTTGCGACAAAGCTGGTATCAAACTTCGCTGCTCTGAAATCCTCATGTGCGAGGATGTGTTGATAATAGGTTGATGTCGTTTTGATGCCGCGTAGCCGCATGTCGTCGAGCGCCCGCTGACCTCTTGCAATGACCTCTTCCCAGGTCAGTGCCCAGCAGATTAACTTCAGGCACATTGAGTCGAAATAAGGTGGTATCTCGTAACCGGTGTAGATTGCAGTATCGACGCGAACGCCGGGGCCGCCAGGCGCATAGTAATGAGTGACCCGGCCGAAGCTTGGCAGAAAGTCATTTTTTGGGTCCTCTGCATTGATTCTGAACTGGAAGGCAAAGCCGCGATAACTGATGTCTTCCTGTCGGTAGCTCAGTGGCAATCCGGCGGCGATGCGGAGTTGTTCGCGCACAATATCAACGCCGGTAATCTGCTCGGTAATGGTGTGCTCCACCTGGACGCGGGTGTTCATCTCCATGAAGTACACTTTATTGCCTGACAGCAGGAATTCGATGGTGCCGGCGTTTTCATAGCCCACGGCTGCGGCGGCTTTTACCGCCAGATTCCCGATGTATGCCCGCTGTTCTGGCGTGATCTGTGGGCTCGGTGCAATTTCAATCAGTTTCTGATTGCGCCGCTGGATCGAGCAGTCGCGCTCGTACAGATGAATGACGTTGCCCTGACTGTCGGCCAGTACCTGAACTTCAATATGTTTCGGATTGACTATGCATTTCTCCAGGAATACATGTGCTGAACCGAACGCCTTGGTCGCTTCCGAGATCACTCTGGGATATTGCTGGCGCAGTTCTGCGGCTGAATCACAGCGACGAATACCGCGCCCGCCGCCGCCGGAAGTCGCCTTGATCATGACGGGGTAGCCGACTTCCTCTGCCACAGTCAGTGCTTCTTCGATGTTTTCCAGATTGCCTTCTGACCCTGGGGTCACAGGGACGCCAGCTTCGCGCATGGAGTTGCGGGCCTGAGTCTTGTCGCCCATCGACCGGATAACTGAGGACCTCGGGCCAACAAAAACGATGCCTTTCTCTTCGCATAAGCGAGCAAATTCATCATTTTCAGAGAGGAAGCCATAGCCGGGATGAATCGCATCGCAACCGGTCTCAAGCGCCAGGTTTACGATGCGAGCCGGATCCAGATAGCCAGCCAGCGGATCTTCACCCAATGAGTAGGACTCATCGGCTCGTTTGACATGTAGTGCGTAGCGGTCGGGTTCTGTGTAAATCGCGACGGAACGAATTCCCATTTCCGCGCACGCCCTGACAATTCGGACGGCGATTTCGCCCCGGTTTGCGATTAGCACTTTCCTGAGCATGAGTTTGCGCCCTGGTTACTGAGTCCGGTGGACGATAGATCAAGGCTCTATAAACAGGAAATTGATATTATTTTTAACTGGCATAAGGTATTGCTTATACTTACGGGTAATTTTGTGGCCAGATGCCAGAAATACTATGCCTGATTCCGTCCAGCGTCTTCTGAGCAGGTTGTCTTTTCGACAACTTCAGGTCTTTCTGGCTGTCTATCAGCTTCGGAACTACAGCAAAGCGGGAGATCAGCTCGGGCTCACCCAGCCCGCTGTCAGTTCTCAGGTGCGGCAACTGGAACATGCACTGGGCCATCCGGTTTTTGAGTATGTGGGTAGAAAGCTGTACTGCACCGCAGTGGGTGAACGGCTTGCTTCCTGTATCAACATCATGTTTGGTGAGCTCCGGTCACTGCAGAATGAATTGATTCTGATGGGCAGTCAGGTAACCGGTGATTTGCACATCTCGGCCGTCGATACTGCACACTGCGTGCTGCCCTGGCTGTTGCCGGATTTCATCAAGGATCATCCTGGCGTTCAGGTGCACGTTCGGCTGGTCAGGCGTACAGAGGTACTGAAGCGGTTGCAGGAGAATGTAGATCATCTGGCGGTCATGGGCATGGCGCCGGCCGACCGAAGCCTGGCAACCCTGCCGTTTCTCGATAATGAACTGATTCCGGTGGTTGCACCGGATCATCCGGTGCTGGCCTGTGCCTCGCCGACTATTCCTCAGTTCCTGAGTGCCGGACTGATCGTTCGCGAGGAAGAATCAGGCACCAGACAGGCCCTGGAACTGTGGGCGCGCCAGAGTCGGGTATCGCTTGAGCCCGTTCTTCAGATTGATTCCAACGATGGTCTTAAGCATGCCGTCATGGCCGGTCTGGGTGTGACAGTTCTGCCTCGGCTGACTGCAATATCTGAGCTCAATGCTGGCACCCTCCGGGAGGTCCGGCTGGAGGGTTTTCCTCTAAGACGGTCCTGGTGCCTGGGATATCTTAGTGAAAAGCAACCCACGCCGGCCATGAAAGCCTTCATCGATCACATTCAGACGCAGATAGAACCCCTCGAAACCGCCTTCAGAAATCGGGGACAGTTAACCTTTTAACTAACAATTGGGGACAGTTAACATTTTCAAGCAACTAATTAGTTAACTGTCCCCGATTAATTAGTGGTGGGTCAGGGTTTGGCGGGATTGGCTTCCTGATCGAGCTTTTCCTGAATCTCTTCCAGTGACAATCCTTTGGTCTCGGTGCCGTAACGGAGTAGCAGAATGGCTCCGATGATCGGGCCAATCGCCACGGCTGTGACACCCCAGGATATCCCCAGTACCGGAATCAGCATGCCTAGCAGCAGCGGTATGATGACTTCAGTTGCGCGACCAAACAGATTGGTTGCCCAACCGTATCCGGTTGCCCGCAACTCGGTAGGGAAAACTTCAGATGAGTACACATGGGTAGCACCAATGGCGCAATTGAACAGAAATACGGTGGTAATGTGCCAGAAATACTGGCCCGTGGTGGTTTCAGTCTGAAACAAACCAACGATGGCGACGGCAGCCAGAGAGTAGAATACGCTGCAGGTGACTTTGCGACCTAACCGGTCGATCAGTTGACCTGCGAGAAGATGACCAAATGTGCCAGCGATATACGCCCACATCACGACATTGCCCACCTGTGCCGGGGTCATGCCAACTTCTTCCCGCGCATAGATAGCCCAGTAAGCAACGGCTGGTGCAATGACAAGGTTCACGCAGTTCCAGAGCAACACCACAATACGGAAGCGTGGCATATAGCGCGGCTGGATAAGCTTGCGTGCTTCTGCAAACTGGGCTGCTATCGTAGCAACCAGTGATACCTGGACGCGCGATTCGGCGATCTCCCGAAAGCGGGCGGTTTCACGGATGCCAAACCTCAGTAATGGCAGAAGCAGCAATGGTAATCCCCCGATCAGATAGAGTCCGCGCCAGTGAGCGTTGTCATTTTCCAACCCGAGCCAGCCAAATCCGATGCCCACACATTTCATTGCGAAGTCGTCAGCGATGTTGCCAG
The DNA here is from genome assembly GCA_020443225.1 of Pseudomonadales bacterium. Lineage (GTDB taxonomy): Bacteria > Pseudomonadota > Gammaproteobacteria > Pseudomonadales > Azotimanducaceae > UBA4582. The sequence goes on along the minus strand of JAGRIO010000129.1, from coordinate 5,778 downwards.
GCGAGCCCTCGAGTAGCAGGAAATAGGGTGAGGCTTTAGCCATAGCGACGGTGCCCACGGTGGCGAAAGCTGTCAGTATGGTGATGCCCGTACCCCGCACATGCATAGGTAATTCTTCGCCGGCAATGATGATGGCCAGTCCGTACTGTGCTGTCAGGAAAAGCCGCGCGAGTGTCTGGCAGACGGCAAACTGGGTTTTCGTCTGTACAAACGCGGTAGCCAGGCTCGCCAGCGCAAAGCCCGCAACCGTGATGACTAACAGTGAGCGCCTGCCGAAACGATCTGCACACATGAGGAAAAAAAACGAGGCCACCATGCCTGCGCGCGTTATCGCGTAGAGCGTGCCCCATTCATCGAGGGCAATATCCAGACTTGCGCGAACGTCGACGGAAGCCAGCGTGAGCATAGATGCATCGAAGCCCTCATACAGAGTGGCGATCCCGAGTATCGCCAATAGTACGATATGGTAACGACTGAAAGATTCTGAGCCCTCGGCTTTGTTCAAGTTTGTATCTCCGTTTTATTATTCTTGTTCCGGATGCTTTGGTCTGGCCGGCTTATTCAACTTCAACTGCGATAAACGGGGTCCGGAAGCTTATCGATACCGTTAGATGCTTTGAAAGCAATTTACAATCGCGCTGTTCAGTCAGTCATTAGCCTGTTTTACCATCCACGGCCTGTCACAGCATGTTCGCTGCTGGTTCAGAACCTCCATAGTCTGTTGGCCAGACGCCAGGCTGCGATGATGTGCATTTCCGGGGCTGCGGGCTATGCCGAAAAAGTCCTCGCAGCTGCTATCCCGGTCTGTTAGTTCTGCCTTCAAAAAGATGCGCAGGACGAATTTTTTCATATTCACTCAATACCGGGGCAAACTCTTCAGGTGTACTCGCATGAATGATGATGCCGTCTGCGCCAGCATCAAATTGCGTGACCCAGGCTTCTGCGCACTCTCTGGCGTTACCTACAGCTGCAGGACGCCATGCCTGAGGAATCAGTTTTTCCACTTCTGCCATTTGTTGGGTGGTCGCCACGCTGTCGATTAACCCACCGACGGATCGTACCGCATCTGAAGTTCTGAAGGCTTTCAGAATCTCGTGGTCCCAGCCATTGATTTCTACCAGCATATCGCCGTAGCCAGGAATCTGAAGGTAGGTCGCCAGTCTTGCAATGATGTATTTGAGATAGACCTCTTCGCTCACATCACAGGCGGTGGCGAACACCGACCAGTTTTTCACGGTGCCGGGTTTGCGACCTGCGGCCTGCTCGCCAGCTCTGACTGCCGCCACAGCGTCACGCAGGGCTTTATCACCCATGAAGGTATGTAAATGGGTGCCATCGTAAACCCGTCCTGCATGTTCCAGACTTTTTGGGCCAAAACCGACATACAGAATCGGAACATCCTCATCCAGATAGGGCGCAATGCTGAGGATGTCGTATTTGCCCAGCGAACTCTCGTAACCGGTAATGGTTTCACCTTTCCATAATCGCCGCATAAGGTCTATGAACTCACGTTCGCGCTCGTAGGTTGGATGGATCATGCCTCTGGGTTTCCACATCTGTGGTGTGCCTTTGGCCAGGCCGAGGGCAAAGCGGCCTTCTGACAGACGGTTCAGGGTGCTGCACATTGAAGCGGTGACCGTGGGGTGCCGCTTATTCAGATTGGTTGCAGAGGTGCCTATAAATATCTCGCTGGTTACTGCTGCCACTGCGCCGCAGATGGCAGCAATTTCTTTGTAGTCAGCTCGTTCAGAAATCATGACGTTGCCAATGCCCAGGGCTTCGGCATCCTGAACCTGCTTCAGGATATCTCTAGGGGTTCGGGTGTGACCGGGCAGGCCGTAGAAGCCCAGTTCCGGAAATTTTGACTGGTAGTCGGGGTACATAGGTTCCTCGTATCGATATTAAAAGCTCTCAGAGCTAAAGCTATCAGATCGACATGGCTGCGAACACCACTGCATCTGAGCTGTGTTGCACGCTTGCATGCATTTCACGGGTTAACGGCCGAGGCATGGTAATACGCCGACAGTTCTGAAGGGGCAAGACGCCGGCGATTAACAGAATTTTGCAACAGCAGGCATAACAGCGTGGTCAGGTGGAAAATGCGAATTCTGATCAGTCGAGCCTTACCGGGTCCAGCGGCGTGCCAGGTGGATAATTGTCGGCGATCTGGTACATACCATCCATCGTGATCTCAGACGTCAGGATGAGGCTGCCATCAGGTTCCGTGGTTGCAGGGCCCAGCTTTGCGATTGCGCAGCGGCTGGTGTTCATCGGTGCTTCGGTGATGGTGATGAACAGTCCGTCATCCGTGGCTTCCAGGGCGATATCGGTGATGATTGATTTCAGCATGCCGCCGTGAGCTTCAAGCGTGACTGTGCCATCAAACTGCATCGAGCCATTCGCGGTGCCGTCAGCCGCGAAGCTCAGACTGCCACCTGGTCTGGCACTAAAGACGAAGCTGCCGTCTTCTGAAATGGCAGCGCCGTCGCTGGGAGTGATGGACCCACCTGCAGCCTGTACATAGCTTCGGAAGCTCGCCTTTACACCCCAGGTCAGTTGCTTGAAGGTCATCGCTCATCCCCACTTGATAAAATTACAGTTGTTGCCTGATGCGCAGAGAACCGATCCGGCAGTCAGCGCGTAGTTGTTCAGAGAGTGCCAATAGGAAACCTCAGGCGAAAATCCGACAGAGGGCAATATATCGCTTTTTCGGTAATCAGCGGTAGTGGCTGAGTCTGATATTCAGGTCGCAACGATATGGTGCCCGGAGATGTCATGCCCGATGTTACGGTTTCACTGTCGGTAAAGTCAGGGAAAGATGTAATTGAACTGCCGGTCTGATAACTTCATCGCTGATGCCGGTAACCCCGAAACGAGGGATTCTCATGTTGCTTATCTCAGATACCAGAACGCAGTTCGGGCTGGTGGCGATCCTGTTGCACTGGATAATCGGACTGAGCTGGTTCGGGCTGTTCGCCCTGGGCTGGTATATGGTGGAACTGGACTACTATGACCCGTTGTACCGGACCTTGCCATACTGGCATAAGTCCGTCGGTATGCTCCTATGCCTTGTTGTGGGAGTGCGGCTTATTTTCCGGCTTCTGGTAAAGCGACCCGAGCCTGCCGGCAATCCGTCAAAACTGGAGGCACTGTCTGCAGAGATAGCCCACCGTCTGCTAATGCTGGGTGTGATTGCGTTGCTCGTAACTGGCTACCTGATACCAACAGCCGAAGGTGATGGCATTGATGTGTTTGGCTGGGTAACCGTGCCGGCGTTGATATCTGACTATCCTGACCAGGAAGATATCGCGGGTGAATTTCATGAAATTGTTGCTTATATGATGCTGGCGCTAATTGCGTTGCATATGCTGGCAGCGTTGAAGCACCAGATTATTGACCGGAATGGTGCACTCGTCAGGATGATTTATCCGGTCTCAGACAAAGATGAATCCGATGTTGTTCAATAACCTGAGAATCAGTATGAAGAAAACACTCATTGCCTTGTTAGTTTCCTGTAGCGCTTTTGCGGGCTTTGCCGCACAGGCCGCAGATTATGTCTTCGATAAACCCGGTCAGCATGTCTTCATAACCTTTAAAGCGAGTCATTTGGGATATTCCTATATCCTTGGCCATTTTGAGGACTTTGAAGGCAGATTTACCTATAACAGGGATAACCCCGAACAGTCGAAGGTGAGCGTAACGATCGAAACGGACAGTCTTGACACTGATCATGCGGAACGCGACAAACACCTGAAGGGCAAAGATTATTTCAACGCCGCAAAGTATCCCACCATCACCTTTGTCAGCACTGGCTTTCAAGGCACGGCGACAGAAGGTAAGTTAGTGGGAGACCTGACGATCAAGGACGTTACCAGAACAGTCGAACTGGCTGTAAGGCAGATCGGGGAAGGCAAGGACCCATGGGGTGGATATCGTAGTGGCTTTGAAGGTCTGGTGACCCTTAATGCCGCAGACTATGGATTGCCAGATTACATTGGTGATGTAGAAGTAACCCTTATTGTCGAAGGTATACGGCAATAAGCAGCAATTGCTGCCGGCGTAAATTCACATTTCCATGGTTCCTGTAACCTGGTGCTGAATTTTACGCCGGCCCTGATTCATTCACGACAGGTCAAACAACGACAGATCGTCCTCAACCTGAATCACTTCCTGTTGGGACAGGATACGGTTGACGTTGTCGAGATGCTGCCCCAGCACCTTGAGTTGTTCATGGACCCGGTTAAATACCTGAAATTCCGAGTAGTAGATGTCTTTAGCCCGGTCCGCCAGACGCGCAATATCACTATGAGGAACGGGGGTGTTCATTTCCTTCATGACCAGCAGGTTCTTCACGATTTCAGTCATTCCGGAAACTATCTGGGAACCTGCGGTTTGCAGCTCCTTCTGGGCAAGCCCAAGATTCCCGGTGTTGGAAACTTCTTCGATCAGTGAAGCTGCCATTCTGATACTGGTCGCGATCTCTCCGCCGATTTTCTGATTGGTAGTGCGCAGTCGATCTGCAACCAGCAGCGCACTGCCGTAATAGAAACCTGCGGCCAGTTGTTCATCTTCTGAGAGTGCCTGAACCAGAGCTTCCCTCGGGCAGAAATTCAGCAGAGCTGTATCGGTTGATACCGTGACGGTTGCCGAAGCCCTGTCATCGGCATTGAACAGTGACAACTCACCAAAAGATTTTCCCTCACCCAGCGTCGCCAGTACGCCACTGAAGCCTGGAATCGATACTTCAACTTCCCCTTCGTCGAGAAGATAAAGCCCGTCAACGGGTTCGCCATAGTGAATGATGACGGTACCCCGGTTGCATTGTTGCGGCGTAAACAAAGACTGAATGATGTCCTTCTTACTGTCGTCTATCCGCGAGAATATCTCGATGCTGCTGATGTCGCGGTCCATAGCTTTCTCATCCTGTAAAGTTATCAGGAATTAACCATCTAATTGTCTCAACGTCAACGGATTGAGGATAGCTGGTGGCTTAACGGGTGTCAGAATGCAAACAACAACAGATTAAGCGTTTCCGGAACGCAATCAGCTAATGCGCGGCGCGGACAGTCCTCAGGGTGCTGAGGATGGACAGTTTTCATCGTGGCAGGTCTGGCGTCATCTATGAATCTGGCAGAGCTGCAGTTGCCGTTGCAATTGTGCATGGGCCCGGGAATCTGAATCAGGGAATTGAATTTGACGATTGAAGATGTTTTAGTCCTGTCAGCGAATATAACCCGGAGATTACTTTGGCTGAATCCACGTTTCATATTTCAGATAACGTCAAAAGATATACCCTGAGTGTACTTGTCATTGTCTATACGTTTAATTTCATCGACAGACAGATACTCTCTATTCTGATTCAGCCTATTAAAGATGATCTTGGGGTCTCAGATTTCGGTATGGGCCTGCTTTCAGGTACCGCGTTTGCCATCTTCTATGCGGTGCTGGGTATGCCTCTGGCGCTGATCGCTGATCGCTGGAACCGGCGTAATCTGATAAGCATCTCTCTGGCCCTGTGGAGCGGCATGACAGCCCTGTCTGGGTTGGCGATGAACTTCTGGCAGCTGGCTGTCGCCAGAATCGGGGTGGGTATTGGTGAAGCAGGCTGCAGCCCCTCTGCCCATTCGATGATTGCTGATCTGTATCCGGCTGAGAAGCGGGCGACGGCGCTGGGTATTTACTCGCTGGGTATCCCTTTTGGGATTATGTTTGGGTTGTTTGCTGGTGGTGCTATTGCCGATACCTTTGGCTGGCGTCTGGCTTTCTTTGTTGTGGGTA
>JAGRIO010000012.1 GCA_020443225.1 Pseudomonadales bacterium | reverse complement strand
ATACCACTGGCTTAGCCAGCTGTGTATATCCTGCCTTTACGGATTCTGTGCTCAACTTTCCCGTATAAACAGGCTTCTTCTCAGGACCGGTTAGCCGGGAAACAGGTTCTTCAGCAGAATCGTATGATCTCTGTCAGGCCCTGTTGAGATGATATCTATCGGCGCACCGCAGCAAGCTTCAATCTTCTTCAGGTAAGCCCGGGCATTTTCCGGCAGATCTTCAACTCTGGTAACCCCGACAGTGGAATCGCTCCAGCCTGGCAGGGTTTCATAGACTGGCTGCGGATTCTGGGGATCGGTCAGATCATAATCCGTACACAAGCTGACTGATTCCAGGCCATCGAGCACATCCAGCTTGGTGATACAGAGTCCGGAAATACTGTTGATCTGAATAACACGGCGCAGCGCATAGGCGTCAAACCAGCCGCAACGTCGGGGGCGGCCAGTGGTAGAACCGAACTCATTACCCTTGCTGGCCAGGTGCGAGCCGACTGCATCAAACAGCTCAGTGGGGAAAGGCCCTGAGCCGACCCGGGTTGTATAAGCCTTAGTGATACCCAGGATGTAATCCAGATGCAGTGGACCAAAACCGCAACCACTGCCGATCGCACCAGCGGTAGTATTGGATGAAGTGACGAATGGATAAGTACCCTGATCAATATCCAGCAGAGAACCCTGAGCACCTTCAAACAGGATATGTTCACCAGCGCGACGCAGCTCACCCAGCCGCTCAACCACATCACCCACCATTGGTTTGAGTTCATCAGCCCAGGCCAGCGATGCATCGACAGCTTCACTGACTTCTACCCGTTCGGTGTTGAAATATTTTTCCAGCACAAAGTTGTGGTAGTCGAGAATTTCTTCCAGCGATGTCATGAACTTCGCTTCGTCGAAAAGATCAGCAACCCGCAGGCCACGACGTGCGACCTTGTCTTCGTACGCAGGGCCGATACCACGACCGGTGGTGCCAATTTTCTGGTTGCCTTTGACGTTCTCACGATTCTGATCAAGGCGGATGTGATAGGGCATGATCAGCGGGCAGTTGGGGCTGACCATCAGCCGCGACCGCACATCCAGACCAGCGCCTTCAAGCTTGTTAATTTCTTCAAACAATGAGGGAACATGCAGCACCACACCATTGCCGATCAGACACTGCACATGGGAACGCAGGATGCCTGATGGAATAAGATGGAGAACGGTCTTTTCGCCATTGACCACCAGTGTGTGGCCGGCATTGTGCCCGCCCTGGAATCTGACAACTGCGGACGCTTTTTCGGTCAGCAGGTCTACAACCTTGCCCTTACCTTCGTCACCCCAGTGTGTGCCTATAACGACTACGTTACTACCCATCAAAGTTACCCGGTTAATTAATTGGAAGGCGCGAGTTCAAACCCGTCGCCAGACTGAATCAGCACAAAATCTGCCTCAGCGGCAGCTGAAGAGGTTTCCAGAACGACATAACCATCACTCCGCAAAGCCTGTAATTTTTCCCACAGCGCTGGTCCGGCAGACAGTTCAGATGCTACGGCAACCGTCTGTCGTTCATGAGAAGACGCCAGCATCACTGACAAACGCTTAAGATCAACAGTAAAGCCGGTAGCCCCGCGTGCGCGGCCGAACACGGCCCCTACACTATCGTAACGTCCGCCTTTGGCAATCTGTTGGTGATCCGGACGGTGATAAGCCGCGAACACCAGTCCGGTGTGATAATGATAGCCACGCAATTCGCTGAGATCATAATAGATGCTGGCGCTGGGGAAGCGCTGACCAATACGCGCGGCGACTTCTGACAAACTGTTCAGACGGGCTTCAACGTCAGGCTGGCCAGCCAGCAGTACCTGAGCCCTGGAAATCACGTCTTCTGTGCCACATAAACCCGGCAGCGCACTGATCATGCGACAGGTCTGATCATCCAGTGGCAGGGTCTGCAGTAAAGCTTCCAGATCACCCGGGGCTTTTTTCTGAATCAATTCGAACAGCTGTTCTTCCTGTTCACGCGCCAATCCGGCGCTGGACATCAGCGAGCGGTAAATACCCACATCACCCAACTCAACCATCACATCATCGAGCCCGACGCTGCACAACGACTGCAACATCAGGCTGACTATTTCGATATCGCCCTGGGTGCCGGTATCGCCAAACAGTTCGGCACCGGCCTGAATCGGGGCACGGGAGGCCAGCATATTGTCGGCTTTGGCATGCAAAACGGTGCCGGCATAACACATTCGCGCCAGACCAGACTGCTGGTGACTGTGGGCGTCAATGCGGGCAACCTGTGGGGTAATGTCGGCGCGGATGCCCATCATACGGCCAGAAACCTGATCGGTCAGCTTGAAGGTTTTCAGGTCGAGATCACGACCAGTACCGGTCAGCAGAGATTCCAGGAATTCAACCATGGGAGGAATCACATAGTCATAACCCCAGGATGCAAATATATCCAGCAACTGTCGCCGTATACGTTCCAGGTTATGCGCCTGAGGAGGCAGAACCTCATCGATACCGTCTGGAAGTAGCCAGCGGTCAATCATATTCATGTGCTTGTCCGGTTGCCGTAGTCAGTTGATAGCCGTGAGGACGATGATGCCCAGAATCATGCTGCCAAAACCTGCCATACGTAGGGTATTGTCTTCGAGTTGCGAGACAATGGCGATCATTTCTTTCCAGCCGCCGGGGTTAATGAAGGGCATAATCCCTTCAAATACCAGTACCAGAGCCAGTGCTACACCAATATCGTGCCACATATGCTGCCACGCTGTCCGTTAACCCGATTTTTTACTTCCCAAAAAAAACCGGGAATTATACATTCCCGGTTCCTGTGTCGCTGCAATAATTTTTGGCTTATTGCTACTTCTGACTCTTCTTCAGGTAACGGAAGAAGTCGCTGTCAGGATCAACCAGAAGGACATCGCTCTTGTTAGAGAAAGTGTTCTTGTAGGCAGACATGCTGCGGTAGAACTGATAGAACTCTTTGTCCTTATTGAAAGCAGCAGCATACAGTGCCGCGGCCTGCGCATCCCCTTCACCACGAATGGCTTCAGATTCAGCATAGGCTTCCGCCAGTATCACTTCACGTTGCTTTTCCGCGTCCGCGCGGATACCGGCAGCGAGTTCAAGACCCTGAGCACGGTGCTCGCGAGCCTCAATATCCCGTTCCGTATTCATCCGGTCGTAGACCGAGTCACTGACCTGAGCCGGCAGGTCGATGCGCTTTACCCGCACGTCGACAACTTCAACTCCGAGTTCAACCCGTGCAACCTCGTCCAGACTGCGAGCCAGCACATTCATCAGCTCGTCACGCTCACCGGATACCACCTCGTGCAGACTACGCTTGGAGATTTCGTTTCGCAGGCCGTTGTTGATTCGCTGACTGAGCAGTGCCTTAGCCCGGAACTCATCACCGGAAGTCGCCTTGTAGAAGTTTTGCGCATCGCTGACCCGGAACTTGGCAAACGAATCAACGATCACCGCCTTCTTCTCAAGGGTCAGAAAACGCTCTGCATCCGCATCCAGGGTCAGTACCCGGCCGTCAAAGCGGCGAACCTCGTTGACAACTGGCTTCTTCAGATGCAACCCGGGCTCAATATCCGCCTTGATCACCCTGCCGAACTCAAGCAGTACCGCCCGTTCCAGCTCGCTGACGATGAACACTGAATTCGCACCCAGTAAGGCGCCAAAAAAGAGCACGATTCCGATTACTATCATTCTGACAGACATTAACGATCCCTCCTGTTGGTGCTGCGACGATTGGGTTCTGTACGCGTATCAGTCGGATTATAGATATTGGTCGAATTGCCAGGATAAGCCTGGGTATTCGACGTGCTGGTGTTCGGCGTCTGCTGATTAATGATCTTATCGAGTGGCAGATACAGCAGGTTATTACCACCTTCAATATCCACCATGATCTTGGTGCTGTTGGACATCACCGACTCAATCGTGTCGATATACAAACGCTCACGGGTCACTTCCGGTGCAAGCTGGTATTCCGCCAGCAGTTTAGTGAAGCGTTCAGCCTCACCACGGGCCTGCGCAATAACCCGTTCCCGGTACGCAGTGGCACCTTCTATCTGGCGCTGTGCATTACCACGGGCTTCCGGAATGATCTGGTTAGCATAAGCATTCGCTTCGTTGCGAACCCGAACCTCATCCTCACGGGCTTTGATCACGTCATCAAAGGCCGCCCGGACCGCATCCGGCGGTGCCGTTTCATCGATGTTGACCTGCGTTACCTGAATACCGGTACCATAACGTTCCATATATTCCTGAATACGGCTTCTGACTTTATCGCCCAGTGCAGCCCGGCCTTCCGTCAGCACGTCGTTCATCACAGCCGAACCCACTTCATGCCGAAGCGCACTTTCAGTCGCCTGAAACAGGCTTTCATCCGGGTCGCGAACCTGAATCAGATAGGCACGAACATCACTGACCACGTACTGAACACTCATTTTCACTTTGACGATATTCTCGTCTTCCGTGAGCATTTCTGCATCGTGGTCCTTTGACCGTACCCGGGTAACATTGGTCGTCAGCACCTGATCAATCCAGTAGGGATTCCAGTGCAGACCCGGCAGAATCACTTCTGGCTGAGCCTTACCAAAACGCAGCACAATGCCACGTTCCTGTTCATTGACGGTATAGATACCCGCAAAAGCCCAGATCACCAGTAGCGCCACCAGCACCAGACCCAGCATATTCAGGCTGGCACCCCCGCCACCAGAGGCAGCACCACCGCCACCGCTGCCACCAAACATTTCACTCAGGTTCTTTTGTAACTTCCGAAACGCCTCATCAAGATCTGGCGGTCCCTGGTCACCCCGGTTGCCCCAGGGGTCTTTGTCACCCTGATTTCCTCCGCCAGGTTCATTCCAGGCCATATTCATCTCCGTTTAGTTTTCCGCAGGGAAAGTCTGATATTTTCACACTTAAACACTGATTAGTCATATCTGTACGTCTTTTATTTCATTCTTGCGGTAAAGCGAGTGCCAGAACTGAAGCATTACCCAGTTTCTTGCCTAACCGGTCCAGCCGGTGCTGCTCTATCCGCACATGCAAATTCATGGAACCATCGGCGCCGGTTTCTTCATCCAGCACTGCCCCCAGCGAAAACAGTTCCGCTCGCAAAGCGCCTTCTGCCGGTGACAGACACAGCGTGGTTTCAATCACGCTTCTGGTCAGCAATTCGCTGATCGCCTGAATCAACAGATCAGTGCCCTCGCCGCTGAGGCTGGAAATCCAGACCCGCACCGGTTGTCCCTCACTGCCACGGTCAATACGCGGTTTTTCATCAATCAGATCGATCTTGTTGTAGACCAGCAGCTGACGCACATCCTGCGCTTCAATTTCCGCCAGTACCTTGTCGACCTCATGGATATGAATGTCTTTCTCAGGCGAGCTGGCATCAATCACGTGGAGCAGCAAATCAGCCCGCTGGGCTTCTTCCAGCGTTGCTCTGAAAGCATCGATCAGCCCATGCGGAAGGCTGCGGATGAAACCGACGGTATCGGTCAGGATCGCCTTGCCAAGCACTGGCAATTCCAGCTGCCGCAGCGTTGGGTCCAGCGTTGCAAACAACTGATCAGCAGCATGAACGTCTGCCTCACAAAGCCGGTTAAACAGCGTCGACTTACCAGCATTGGTATAGCCCACCAGCGACACGGTCTGAATATCTGCCCGGGCTCTGGCCCGCCGGTTCTGGTTACGCTGCTTTCTGACCTTCGACAGTCGCTGATTGATATTCTTAATACGGGTACCGACCATGCGCTGGTCAGCTTCCAGCTGGGTTTCACCGGCACCCGTTACACCCATGGAACTACCCTGGCCACGTCCCGAACCACCACGCTGACGGTCAAGGTGAGTCCAGCCCCGAACCAGTCGCGTCGACATGTGCTGCAACTGGGCCAGCTCAACCTGCAGCTTACCTTCGTGAGTGCGGGCGCGCTGGGCAAAGATATCGAGAATCAGGCCGGTACGACCCAGCACCCGACGCTCAAGATATTTCTCCAGGTTTCGTTCCTGAGTCGGTGTCAGTTCCTCATCAAACAGGATCAGCCGCGCATCACTGGCATCTGCAAGTTCCCGGACTTCCTCAAGTTTACCGGCACCAATATAGGTTTTCGGGTCAGGCACGCGGCGTTTGGCCGACAAACAGGCGACAGGCTCAAGGCCGGCAGACAATGCCAGCTCTTTCAGTTCTTCGGCTGTAGAATCGTCCTGCTCTATATGCACAAGCAAGGCATGGGTACCGGCTTCCGGTCGTTCAAAAAACAAAAAGTTCAACCTTCACCGTCACAAACAGCATCAGAAAACATTCAACAGAACAGGTCTGATCAGCTCTCAGTTTCTTCGTCGCCTGCCATCGTGGGCATTTTGACATTGCGAGCAGGTACGACCGTTGAAATCGCTGACTTATAGATCATCTGGCTGACGGTGTTCCGCAACAGAATCACAAACTGGTCAAAGCTTTCGATCTGGCCCTGCAATTTAATCCCGCTGACCAGATAAATGGATACGGGTATCCGGTCCTTACGCAAAGCATTCAGGAAAGGGTCTTGTAATGATTGCCCTTTTGACATGTGTATCTCCTACCATGAGGTCCCGTAATCACGGGTTGATCGGCAATGCCGAAAAAAAGTTCAGTACGCACCAAAGGCAACTGGTGTGGCTCAAATACCGGCTGCCTGCAATACTTTGGCTAATATGATGTTTGATTGCAGAATTTTCAAGGTCTGTGCGACATCGGGGCTGTCGAGCCGGTGCAGATTCTGCCAGCTTCGCAGCCAGGTATACTGACGCTTGGCGAGTTGGCGGGTGGCCACAATGCCCTGAAACACCATCTCATCATAGCTGACAGCATTCTCGAGAAATTGCCACACTTGGCGGTAACCTACTGATTTCACAGAAGGTAAATCCGGGTGAAGTTGATATTTCTGACGTAACGACTGAACTTCTTCCACAAAGCCTGCCGTCAGCATTTGTTTGAATCGCTGAGCGATCAGCGCATGCAAATGGGTCCGGTCCGGTGGCATGACAGCGATATCAACCACGTCAAAGGGCAATTGACTGACAACTTGTTGCTGATGCCACTCGGTCATGGTTTTCCCGGAAACCTCAAATATCTCCAGGGCCCGCTGTAAACGCTGAGGATCATTCGGGTGGATACGCTGAGCGGAAGCCGGGTCAACGGCCTGCAGCCTGGCGTGGACCGCAGGCCAGCCTTCAGCCTGCGCGAAACCTGCAATACGGGCCCGTATTTCCGGATCTGCCGCCGGCAACTCAGCCAGACCTTCCCGCAGAGCACGGAAATAGAGCATGGTACCCCCCACCAACAGGGGTATACGATTTCTGCTCTGAATATCCGTAATCAGTGGCAGCACATCGGCACGAAAATCTGCAGCGGAATAGGGTTGATCCGGATCACGGATATCCACCAGATGATGCGGATAACGCGCAAGGGTTTCCTGGTCCGGTTTGGCTGTGCCGATATTCATATCCCGGTAAACCAGCGCCGAGTCGACACTGATAATTTCCACCGGCAGGCGATCAGCGAGTTGCATTGCCAGGGCCGTCTTGCCACTGGCGGTAGGGCCCATCAGAAAAATTGCCGGTGTCAGCGCAGCCAATTTCAGCCCTCACCGACCCCGCAGGAACAGCTTGTCCAGCTCATCCAGAGGCAGTTCAGTCCAGGTAGGCCGTCCATGGTTACACTGACCACTACGTTCGGTTTCCTCCATATCACGCAGCAGCGCATTCATTTCGGGTATCGACAAGCGGCGGTTCGCCCGTACGGAACCATGGCAGGCCATGGTCGAGAGCAATTCATCCCGGTGCTGGCCGATACGGTTGGTGGTGCCGTACTCGACCACGTCTGACAATACATCTCTGACCAGTTGCTCGGTATTCTCTTTCGTCAGCATAGCAGGAATAGCCCGCACCATAACCGACTCGTCGGAGGCGCGCTGAAGTTCAAACCCCAGATTGCGCAGTTCTTCCTCACAGTCCTCCGCCGCCTGACACTCTCTTTCGCTGAGCGCCACCGAAACTGGCACCAGCAATGGCTGCATGCGCAGCCCGGTTTCATCTGCTGCAGTTTTCATCCGTTCATAGGTGATGCGTTCATGGGCAGCGTGCATGTCGACCAGCACCAACCCCCGTGCGTTCTGGGCCAGAATATAAATGCCGTGAAGCTGTGCCACTGCATAACCCAGCGGCGGCACTTCGCCATCGTGATCCATCGCCGGTCGCTCAGCGGGGCCAGCTGCCGATAACAGACTGCCATAGCGCTGAACCTGTTCTGCCATGCGATAACCAGAAGACGTCTGGCCACCGCCGCCGTAAGAGAATCCAATCGGTTTCTGTACGGGCACATCCCAGCTACCAACGGCCTGAGGATCGGGTTGGGGAGTCAGCGGCGCAAGAATTTCACCATCTTCAGAGACATTGTCCGGACGCACATCCGCCAGTGCCCGGTGAATGGTACGAAACAGGAAATTGTGCACTTCGCGACTGTCCCGAAACCGGACCTCATGCTTAGTGGGATGAACATTGACATCCACCAGGCGGGGATCAAGGGTCAGGAACAGGGCGTACACCGGTTGGCGGCCATGGTACAGCACATCCTGATAGGCCTGCTTGACTGCATGGGTAACCAGCTTGTCGCGGATCATGCGACCGTTCACATAGAAAAACTGTTGGTCCGCCTGGCTTCGCGAGAAGGTCGGCAAACCAATCCATCCGCTCAGGTTCATTCCGTCCCGACCTGTTTCACCAGTATATTCCTGAGACAGATAAACGGCGTTTTCCAGAAATGCACTGCCGAAAACCGCAGCCAGCCGTCGCTGGGTATCTACTTCAGAGCCGCTGGCCACATACTGACGAATCTGTTTGCCATTATGACTGATATTGAAAGTCACCTGCTGACTGGCAAGGCTGATCTTGCGGATGATTTCCTCGATTTTTTGCAGTTCAGTCTTTTCGGTACGCAGAAATTTACGTCGTGCCGGGGTGTTGAAGAACAGGTCTTTCACTTCCACCGTAGTACCCGGTGGATGAGGCGCAGGAATCACCGTGGCCTGCATTTGTTCCCCCTGGGCTGATACCTGCCAGCCACTGTTACCACTTTCACTGTTACTGGTGAGACGCAGTCGGGAAACAGATGCCATACTGGCCAGCGCTTCACCGCGGAAACCAAGGGTGACAATAGCTTCAAGATCTTCCGCTTCGCTGATTTTACTGGTTGCATGGCGACTCAGTGCCAACGTCAGATCATCCATGTGAATGCCACGACCGTTATCCCGCACCCGAATCAGCTTCATACCGCCAGCTTCGAGGTCAATATCAATTCGGGTTGCACCGGCATCCAGGCAATTTTCCACCAACTCCTTGATCACCGAGGCCGGTCGTTCAACCACCTCTCCGGCGGCAATCTGGTTTGAGAGCCGGGGATTTAACTGCTGTATTCGCTGCATAGACTGATTCCACGAGCACGAAAATGCTGATTCTTTAATTTTTCCTCAGGGCAATGCAACTGCTGGATTAACGTACCCTCGCTGTCTTCAAGCGCCGGCACTTGCGCTACACTATCCCGGCGCAGGTGAAATACACCATCGGGATGGGTTTCAGCTGGTCGGTATTTTCAGCACCTGCCCGATACGCAGTGTATCAGTTCTGAGACCATTGAGCTTTTTCAGGCTTTCTGCACTGACCCGGTATTTCACAGCAATACCGGAGAGAGTATCACCACGCTCGATACGGTAGGTGGCTAGTTTCTTTTCGCCATCCTGCTTCTTCCAGGCCAGGTAAGATCCGGGGGGCGGCTCGTTTTGCAGATACTCCGCCAGCCCCTTAAAGATGGCGTCAGCCATATTTTGCTGATGACTGCGGGTTCGCAGTTTTCTGGCTTCATCCGGATTCGAAATGAAGCCGGTTTCAATCAGCAATGAGGGAATATCCGGAGATTTGAGGACAAGAAACGCCGCCTGCTCGACATGCTTCTTGTGCAGTTTGTTAACTGAGCCAATGGCATTGAGCACTTTCTGGCCCATATCCAGACTGGCCGCAAGACTGTGCGTCATGGACAGATCCAGCAATACGCCGGCCAGCAGATCATCCTTATCATCAAGACTGACACCTCCGACACCACCAATCAGGTCAGCACGGTTTTCTTTTTCTGCCAGCCAGCGGGCGGTTTCGCTGGTGGCACCTTTCTGAGAGATGGCATAGACGGATGCACCACTGGCATTGGGGGTCATAAAGGCATCAGCGTGAATCGACAGAAAAACATCAGCCTGTTGATCTCTGGCGATGTCGGTTCGCTTGCGATGTGCCAGGTAGTAGTCGCCTTCACGGGTCAGAACAGCTTTGTAGCCAGGAGTTTTGTTCAGACGATCTGCCAGCTTTTTGGCAATCGCCATTACGACATCTTTCTCATACAGATTGCCCGGCCCGATCGCACCGGGGTCATCACCACCATGTCCGGCATCTACCGCTATTACCACATCCCGCATCTGCCGGCTGATCCGGTCGGCTTTCTGAACTACCGGCGCGACTTGCTGGTCAGTGGTATAGAGGTCAACCACCAGACGGTCGCCATATTGCAGAATCGGTCGCAATACGAAACTGCGGGGTTTGACCTGATCCTCCAGATCGATGACGACCCGCAGATCATTACCTTCACGGACAGCACTGCGCATGCCAGAGACAGGGGTTCCGTTCAGGGAAAGCTCATCAAAGTCTGCTTTCAGCTCTACATCGGCGATATCGATGACCAGGCGCCGCGGATTTGAGAGTGTAAACAGCTTGTGCTCAACGGGACTGGTGAGGTCAAAGACGATTCGTGTACGTTCCGGTGAGGGGCGAATCCGGACGCTTTCTATGACAGCGTTTCTGGCCTGCAAAACCGGCGCAAACAGACACAGCAATACGATTGCGAACAGTACACCCGGTTTCTTCATCAAACCGGCAAAGCGTCGGGATGTGATTAACCAGGGTGTCATAGATGCCTTGGACCTTGGGAAACAGCCGTCATTCTAACGATTTTTTCAGTTTTGCGCAGGCCTCAGAACCCACCTGGGTTAAGGGTGTCACAGCGACTTCGCGACTCTCTCCGGCAATGCTGAGATCAACCCTGATATCTGCCGCAGGTGCTACGCCAATCCCCTTGTCAGGCCATTCGATCAGCAGCACCGCACCATCACGCTGATACTCATCAATGCCGATATATTCCAGCTCTTCAGGATCTGCCAGACGGTACAAATCAAAATGATACAACGGCAGATTCGCGGACTCATAGGGCTCAACCAGCGTGAAAGTCGGGCTTTTAACCGCACCCGAATGGCCCAGCCCCCGCAGAATCCCCCGCGACAGGGTGGTTTTACCAGCCCCAAGGTCACCGTTCAGATAAATAACCTCGCCACCCTGCAGAGCCGCCGCAAGCTTACTGCCAAAGGCCACCGTAGCATCTTCATCTGCCAGAAACTGAGTGCAAATCAGGTCCGCCAAGCGTCCTTACTCCCGGTTCAGTAACTGACGCAAATGGGGCAGAAGATCTGTTGCCATCAGCCCCCGCTCGCCATCTTTCGCCGCCTGGTCACCCGCCAGCGCATGACACATGACACCCTGTTGCGCGGCAAGGGTCAATGGTAAGCCCTGGGCAAGCAGCGCACCAATCACGCCAGACAGGACATCACCCATGCCCGCAACGGACATTCCCGGATTGCCATAGGGGCAGAGTGTTACCCCCTGCTCGTCGGCAATCAGGGTGCCAGCACCCTTGAGAATACTGACACCACCGTAACAGTGTTGCAGTTGCTTCACTGCCGCAAAGCGGTCTGCCGCGATATCAACGGTTTCCGGATCATCACTGCAGGCCTTCAGTAGCGTTAATGCTTCGCCCGGATGCGGCGTCAGTATCCGGTTCGCGCGCTTAACCGGCTTCGCCGCCAGCAAACCAAGCGCATCAGCATCGATCACCAGGGGTAACTCACACTTCTCCATGACATGGTCATACACCATTTGCGACCATTCCGAATGTCCAAGCCCCGGACCCAGCACCAGCACGGAAGCTTTGCGCAACAATGCATCGAGTTCAGAGGTGGATTTGATGCCACGGGCCATGATTTCAGGTCTGCGGGCCAACAGCGCCACCACGTGATCAGGATGGGTGGCAACACTGACCAGACCAGCACCACAGCGCATGGCTGCTTCTGCAGCAAGCATCACGGCGCCACCCATGCCGACATCTCCACCAATGACCAGCACATGACCAAACTGATTCTTGTGCGAATTCCTGGGTCGTTTACCCGGCAGATACTGTGGGTCAGCCTGGTTAAGCTTACGTACCTGATGACCGGCCTGTTCCAGGATGCCATCCGGAACGCCCAGAGAATCAAACAGCAACTGACCGCAGGCATCTGGCCCATTGAGGGTGAACATGCCCTGCTTGAGACCAATAAAAGTCATCGTGATATCAGCCATCACACAGTCGCCCAGCTTGTTGCCGGTATTGGCGCAAAGCCCGGAGGGGATATCAACTGCCAGCACTCTGGCACCAGCCGCGTTCACAGCGCTGATCGCCGCTGCAAAGTCAGGCCGGATATCTCCGTTCAACCCGGTTCCCAGCAGCGCATCAACGATGACATCAGCGGGTGGAACAGCACTGACGTCAAATGGCAGGGGATCAATGCCGGAAGCTATGCAGTACTGGCGGGCCGTCTGGGCATCCTGGCTGTATTTACCGGTGTCACCCACAAAACGAACTGCCACATCATAGTGGCGTTCCCTCAGCATTCCGGCAATGATGTAACCATCACCGGCATTGTTTCCACCACCACACAGTACCAGTACCCGATGGCTTTCCGGCCACCAGGAGGTCATTGCATCAACACAGGCAGCTGCGGCCCTGCGCATCAGGGTGATTCCGGGAATACCATAATCCTGAATGGCTGTCCGGTCGATTTCCCGAACCGTCTCAGCGGTATAGAGGCGATCAGGTAAAATATCGGGATTCAAAGGCAAGACCCGTGGCATAAGAATTGTCCTGATTATAAGGTATGGATTGTGAATCGCATCTACCACTGCGCAGTAAACCATCATGTCTGATAAGTCCTTGCTGTACATTGATCTGAAGCAGCAGCTTCAGACCTGGGCGCAGGACGCCGGCTTTCAGGACCTGGGGATAACCGATCAGGTGCCGGAGAATCACCTGCAGCACCTGCGGCAGTGGCTCGCCGACGGTTTTCACGGCGAGATGAGCTATATGGCAGACCGCCTGGCACTGCGTGAGCAGCCAGAGCAGCTGCAGCCCGGTTGTCTGCGCATTATCAGCCTGCGCATGGACTATGCCAGCGAAGAAAACCTGCCGGTACACTTGCTGGATGACCCGACCCGCGCCTATGTCGCGAGATATACGCTGGGGCGCGACTACCACAAGGTCATTCGCCCGCGCCTGGCAGACCTGAGCCGGAAGATGCTCGACTGGCTGGAAGATCACGACATTCAGGGCCACACCGCCCGGGGCTTCACTGACTCCGCGCCGGTTCTGGAGAAGGCAATTGCGGAGCGTGCAGGGCTGGGCTGGGTCGGAAAAAACACCCTGTTACTGAACGAAAAGGCCGGCTCTCTGTTTTTTGTTGCCGAGATTCTGACAGACATTCCGTTACCGGTGGACCCACCTTATCAGGGCACCCATTGTGGCAGCTGTCGCCGATGTATAGACGTCTGCCCGACAGACGCCATTGTTGCACCATTCCGGTTGGACGCCAGACGTTGCATTTCCTACCTGACGATTGAGAGCCGGGAAGCTATTCCGGAGCCTTTTCGCAAGCCCATGGGCAACCGGATCTTCGGCTGCGATGACTGTCAGTTGTATTGCCCCTGGAATAAGTTTGCCCGTTCATCTGCAGAACCGGATTTTCAACCCCGGCACCAACTGGATCAGGCAGAGCTTCTCAGCCTGTTTTTGTGGGATGAAGCGACCTTTTTAAAGCGCACTGAGGGCTCCGCCATCAGAAGAACCGGCTATGAAGGCTGGCAACGCAACCTCGCAGTGGCACTGGGTAATGGCGAAGCTTCCGACGCGGTAATCAGGGCCCTGAGGGAACGCCGGCTGGGCGCCTCTGATCTGGTGGCAGAACACATCGACTGGGCGCTGGCACAACTGACGGAGCAGGACAGCACACAACACTGCTGAACCCTGCCCCGGTGTAGCTAAACTCAGGAGAGCCTGAAGAAGGTGTCGCGATAGGCCTTCAATTCCCCGACAGATTCGCGAATATCATCAATCGCACGGTGCGAACCCTGCTTGACGATCGATTCAACAATATCCGGGCGCCAGCGGGTCGCGAGTTCCTTGATCGAGCTGACATCGATATTACGGTAATGCAGATAGGCTTCGAGCGCCGGCATGTACTTCACCAGAAACCGACGATCCTGGCCGATGGAATTCCCGCATAGTGGCGCTTCCCGGGGTCCGACATACTGCCGGATGAAGTCCAGCATCTGCTGTTCTGCGTCAGCTTCACTGATTCCTTCAGCCAGCACTTTGGCAACCAGGCCGGAGTCATTGTGATGCTGGGTGTTCCACTCATCCATGGCATCAAGCAGGGCCTGCTCCTGGCGGACATAGATCACCGGACCTTCCGCCACGATGTTCAGGGAAGAATCAGTGATAATCACGGCCATCTCCAGAATTCTCTCGACTTCCGGATCAAGACCCGACATTTCCAGATCCATCCAGACCAGATTTTCAGAATATTTTGCCAATGTGATGATCGCTCTGTGAAAAAGGCGCTTATATTACCCGAATTCCTCAGATCACATCACCCGTTCGCTATGACTTGCCACAACAGGCGGACTGTTTTCCGCCGTTGATTACCTTACAATGGCGCTTCGCTAAAAGAGTACGACCTATGCTGCCCCTGATAGCTGAACCTGCCGAACTGATTCCCTTGCTGGGTCATGACAAGCTACTGATTATTGACCTGTGCCGGCAGGAAAATTTTAACCGCGCGCATATTCCCGGCGCCGTCCACGTGGAACCTGCAGAACTGGTTTCCGGCACTAAGCCTGCAACCGGAAAGCTGCCGGATAGTGAGCGCTTACATGCACTCTTCTCGCGCATTGGCTATACACCTGATTTACATATCCTCGCCTACGATGACGAAGGCGGCGGCTGGGCAGGGCGATTTATCTGGACCCTGGATGTCATTGGTCATTCGCAGGCATCAGCGCTGAACGGGGGTTTACTGGCTTGGGTTGACGCCCGGGGACCACTGTCAAATGAACTGACCGGGCGGGAGCCAACAAACCCGGTGCTCACCATCGACCGCAGTGTGATCGCCGAGAAAGAAGATGTACTGGCATCCCTGAATGACGAGAACACCGTGATCTGGGATGCCCGTTCCGCAGAAGAGTACGCCGGTATCCGCCGGGTGTCTGATCGTGCCGGTCACATACCCGGGGCCATCAATCTCGACTGGCAGCTGGCGATGGACCAGAATCGCCAGCTACGTATCCGGGCGGACATTGCAGATGTTCTGAATCAGCTGGGCATAACCCCTGACAAGAAAGTGATCACTCACTGTCAGTCTCACCATAGATCCGGACTGACCTATCTGATCGGTAAATCTCTGGGCTATGACATCCGTGGCTATCACGGCTCATGGTCTGAATGGGGCAATGACCCCGACACCCCTGTTGAGATCTGATCTTGTTTATTCTGTTGCAAAAACTCGTTCCTCAGCACTGGCTGTCGCGGCTGGTGGGTTTCGTCGCTGCGTCGCGCGTCCGCTGGATAAGATACCTGTTCATCCATATTGTTATCCGGGTGTTCCGCGTAGATCTTCGTGAAGCCGAGCGGGAAGACCCGGACAGCTACGATTCATTCAATGATTTTTTCACCCGGGCACTGAAACCAGGCGTCAGACCGGTTACCGGTCTGGTGGCATGTCCGGCTGATGGTGCAGTTTCGGCGGTTGGCCGGATCGAAGGTAATCAGGTCTTCCAGGCGAAGGGGCTGACTTACTCACTGGAAAAATTACTGGGAACCAGTGATGTGGATAAGTTTCGCGATGGCAGTTTTATTACGGTTTACCTTTCTCCCAAGGATTATCACCGGGTACACAATCCCGTCGCTGGCCGCTGCACTGAAGGTACTTACATTCCCGGCAAACTGTTTTCCGTCAACGATACGACCGCCGCAGCAGTGCAGGATCTGTTTGCCGACAACGAGCGCTACGTTATGCGTTTCGAGACCGAGCAGGGTGCCATGGCTGTGGTCCTCGTAGGCGCGATGATCGTGGCAGGCATTCAGACAGTCTGGCGGCAAACTCACTACCCTGCCGGGCAGTATCTGCAGGAACGCTTTGGTGACGAGAAACATTTCCGTCAGGGTGATGAACTGGGTCGGTTCCTGATGGGATCAACGGCGATCGTTTTGCTCGAGAATCCCGTCGAATGGCAGGTCCGCAGCGGTGAAACCGTTCGTATGGGGCAGGCTCTGGCTGAGAAATCAGGCAGCCACTAGAGTCTGGCAAAGGGAAAGCTCATCACATTTTCGATCGTGGGCTCTTCCCAGATCAGCATCATCAGGCGTTCCAGGCCGAGCGCGACGCCAGAACAAACCGGCAGCGAACTCGATGCCTGCAATAGCGGCTCATCCAGTGCCATCTGCGGCATACCCCGGCGGGCACGGGCCAGATTACTGGCCCCGAAACGCTCTCTTAACTCTACCGGCTCATTCAGTTCATCATAGCCATTGGCCAGCTCAACGCCCTTCCAGTAGTACTCTGCCCGGGCTGCAACCAGATCACCCTCAGGAGACTGAATAAGCCTGGCCAGTGCGGACTGACAGGCGGGAAATCCAAAAACCATGGTGGGCATCAGCAACGCAGGTTGAACGCCCTGTTCGAACAGCAGATCCAGGTAATCACTGAGGGTTGTGGCATCACCCAGCGGGTCAATGTGATCATGGGCTATCGCCTTTTCCTGAACCAGTACAGCCGCTGAATCAGGGGTCAGCTCATGGGGATTCACACCGTAGGTCGCTTCAAACAATTGCCGGTAACTGCACACCTGAGCCTTTGGCACGGGCTTGTCGCAGAGCATCTGAATCAGCGCTTCGACTTCCTGCAGCAAATCCTCCAGGGGCATTTCGACCCGGTACCATTCGAGCATGGTGAACTCAGGATTGTGCAGCTCGCCCGCTTCGCCGGCACGAAAACACGACGTAATCTCAAAGATATCGCCACTGCCAAGGGCCAGTAGCCGTTTCATGAAATATTCCGGTGAGGTCTGCAGATAGCCCTCCCACCCGCCGCCGGGTTGCACCGTCATGCTCGCAAGGTGGACGTCTGGCACAGCCGTCCTTCCCAGCACCGGAGTAGTTACTTCAAGCACCCCGCGGGCATGAAAAAAAGCCCGGATGCTCTTCAGCACCCGGGCCCGGCGTTCCAGATTGTGACGGAGGCTGTGACCGGTCATGGTAAATCCGACAGGAGGACGGGATCGGCTGAACAATCAGACTCTCAGGATGATTTGGCGCGGTTCTGGTACTCACCTGTGCGGGTATCAACCCGGACAACTTCACCGATATTGATAAACAGCGGTACTTTCACGACTGCACCGGTACTGAGGGTCGCTGGTTTGGTACCACCCTGGGCGGTATCGCCTTTGAGACCCGGGTCGGTTTCCACCACTTCGAGCTCAACAAAGTTCGGGGCGGTTACAGCGATCGGAGAATCATTCCACAGAGTGACCGTATAGGAATCCTGTTCTTTCAACCAGTTCAGGCAGCCTTCAACAGCAGACTTGTCAGCAGGCAGTTGTTCATAACTACCATCCGTCTTCATGAAATGCCAGTATTCACCGTCGTTGTAGAGATACTCCATGTCCAGGTCCATCACGTCGGCACCTTCAAGAGATTCGCCGGACTTAAAAGTACGTTCCCAGACCCGGCCGGTTTTCAGGTTGCGTAATTTCACCCGGTTGAAGGCCTGGCCCTTACCCGGTTTTACAAATTCATTCTCGACGATGGAACAGGGATCACCTTCCAGCATCACTTTAAGACCGGACTTGAATTCATTGGTAGAATAACTGGCCATGAACGACTCACTTTGATTGAACACAAGGCGCCTATGATACCGCTAACAGACGTCAGTTGGCAGACTCAATCCTGGCAACAAGTACTGAGTCAGGGCGTAAAAACCATCACTGAACTCAACCGCTTGCTGGATCTTGATCTGCCGGAAGCAGACACCGGATTTCCCATGCTGATACCAGCCACCTGGCTGGCCAGAATCAACCCCGGGGACCCTGCCGACCCCCTGTTGTTGCAGGTCCTGCCGGTGCTGGCAGAACAACTTGGCGACACTGGATTTGTCACCGACCCGCTACAGGAAAGTCAGTTCACAGAAAACCCGGGGATGATCCGCAAGTATCAGGGTCGGGTGCTGGTGATCGTCACCGGTCAGTGTGCCGTGAATTGCCGCTATTGCTTCCGGCGTCACTTTCCCTACGAAGACGTCCGGCCTGACACCCGTGACTGGGATCTGATCGCCGCCAGGCTGACCAGCACCACAGATGTACACGAAGTCATACTGAGCGGTGGCGATCCACTGGTTCTGAACGACCGGCATCTGGCCGGCCTGATCAGTCGTCTGGAAGCCATTCCCCATCTGCGAACCCTGCGAATTCACAGCCGCTTACCGGTCGCAATCCCCCAACGGGTGACGCCGGCTCTGGTCCGCACACTGGGCGAAACCCGTCTGAAGACAGTACTGGTCAACCATATCAATCACGCTAACGAGATCGATCAAACTGTCATCAACGGCATGCAAGCTCTGCGACTGGCTGGCGTACAGCTACTGAACCAGAGTGTCCTGCTGAGAGGTGTCAACGATTCGGTTCAGGCACTGACTAACCTGTCACATCAGCTCTGGGAAGCAGGGGTTTTACCTTACTATCTGCACCAGCTGGACCCGGTCGAGGGCGCGGCGCACTTTGATGTGCCTGACCCCCAGGCCCGACAACTCATCGCTGACGTCAGAGCAAAGCTTCCCGGTTATCTGGTGCCGAGGCTGGTGCGAGAGATACCGGACCGGCCGTCAAAAACCCCGCTGTAGGCCAGACTGTCTCCGTAAAGTCGCAGAAAACGACAAACGCACGACTCTGCTATGCGGGCAGGCAGACATATCTGCTATAGTAACCAGCCTGTCAGGATTTCTGTTGAATGAGTCGATCCGAACCCGTCAGATTACTGATTCTGGAAACCTCCCAGAATCGCGCTGAGGAATTAATCGTGTTGCTGCGCACAGCCGGCAGGGCTACGCGTGCACATTATCTGGAATCGGAAGCGGACCTGAACGAAAAACTCAAAGAACAGACATGGGATTTGTTCGTCGGCCGGTTCGAGGCCAATGGTCTGTCGGCTGAGCTCGTGATAGAACAGATACGCGCACAGGAAAAGGATATTCCGGTGATCCTGATCGCCGACGATCAGGACCCCGCATCTATCACCGCCGGCATGCGTCTGGGCGCACTGGACGTCGCACTGGATGATGATGATGAACGCCTCACACTCATCATCGAACGGGAGTTGGGTAATCTGCTGAACCGCCGTCAGCGCCGGCGTGCCGAAGTTGAATTGCGGGAAACCGAACGTCGCAATCAGCTGCTTCTCGACAGCTCTAATGCCGCCATCGCCTATGTTCATGAAGGCATGCACATCTATACCAACCAGACCTACGCCGGCTTGTTTGGCTATGAAGACCCGGATGATTTCACCGGCATCCCCATCATCGACCTGATCTCTCGTGAAGATCAGAATAAATTCAAGGGTTTCCTCAAATCCTACGATGAAAACGATGAAGACGAGAACACAGAGGAATTCACCTGTGTCGCCAGTGATGGTTCAAAAATCATTGCCAGTCTGTCGTTGTCGCCTGCGATGTATGACGGGGAATCCTGCACTCAGGTGATCTTCCGTTCAATGGCGGAAGACAACGAACTCGAAGACCGGATCAAGGAAATTTCCAGCCAGGATTTGCTGACGGGGCTGTACAACCGCACCTACTTCATCGAGCAGCTTGATGGTGCGGTAGATTCTGCTGCAGCGGGTCATCAGGATTACGTACTGTTCTACATCAGTCTCGATAACTTCGCCAGGATCCGGGCTGAAGCCGGTATTTCCAATGCCGATCTGGTGTTGGGTGACACTGCTGCACTGATTCGCGGCATGGTGGAAGAAACCCATGTTATGGCGCGTTTTGCGGATGATGTGTTCACCATGCTCTACAAAGGCAGCGACAAGGAAGCTGCCGGCGGCCTGGCAGAACAGATCAGAAAAAGTGTCGAAGGTCATATGTCGGAAGTTTCCGGCAAGACTTATCAGCTGACAGTCAGCATTGGTCTGGCCCTCATCACTGAGAATTCACCCACCGGAGAGGATGTGATTTCCCGCGCCCACCGCGCCAGTGCCGGTATTGAGGGTGGTAATGGTGTGAACTTCTATCAGACCGAACAGGTCAAGGTGGGCGATGACGGTAAATCGCTCACCTCAGAGAAAATCAAACAGCTGGTTCGGGAAGCAATTGCCAACAATAGTTTCCAGTTAATGTATCAGCCCATCATCAGCTTGCATGGCGATGATGACGAACAGTTTGAGGTGCTGCTGCGACTCGCAGATGGTGATGGGAATGAGCTGAATCCCGGGCAGTTTTTACCACCGGCAGAAGATGCCGGTCTGCTGGAAAAGGTTGATCGCTGGGTGATTCTGCAATCCATCAAGACCCTGAGTGCACACCGCGCCAAAGGCAGCAAAGCAAGGTTGTTTATCAATATCACTCACCGGTCCATGGCTGACTCAACCTTCTTACCCTGGGTCAGTGTGGCGCTGAAAGCCGCCCGCCTGCCCAGCGACGCAATCATTTTCCAGATGCATGAAAATGATGCGACTACCTACATCAAGCATGCTACAAAGTTCTGTCAGGGACTGGCGCAACTGCACTGCAAGACTTCACTGAATCATTTTGGTTGCTCCCTGAACCCATTCAATCTGCTCAAACACCTGACGCCAGACTATGTCAAACTTGATGGCTCATTTGCGCAGCAAATTGAAGAAAGTAAGGAAAAGCAGCAGGAACTGATCGACATGGTGAAATCCCTGCAATCAAAGGGTGTGCTGACTGCCATTTCAGGCGTTGAGAACCCGGCCGTGCTGTCGACCCTGTTCGTCGCCGGTGTCAATTTCATTCAGGGTTACTATATTTCACCACCACTGGATGGCCTGGATTACGACTTCGCCAGTGAGGATATCTGAGCAGAGCGACTGGTGCTCAACTGTGGTCAGATAGCTCAGATCTTGCCGGCATCCCGGTCACGGATACCCATCAGATACAGAATGCTGTCCAGACCCAGATTTGAAATGGCATGCTGAGCGTTTTCCCGCACAATAGGTTTCGCATGATAGGCGATACCTAAACCTGCTACTGCCAGCATAGCCAGATCGTTAGCACCGTCTCCGACCGCGATAACCTGCTCCAGAGAAATATTCTGCTCTGTTGCCAGTTGTTGCAACAGGCTGGCTTTGCGGTCGGCATCGACAATAGGTTCCAGAACTTCGCCGGTCAGCTTGCCATCCCTGATCTCAAGATTGTTGGCATGCACATAGTTGATACCCAGCTTCTTCTGCAAGGTCTGACCAAAATAAGTAAATCCGCCGGAAAGAATGGCAGTCTTGTAGCCCAGCTGATTCAGGGTGCTGAACAGATGTTCGGCACCTTCCATCAGCGGTAAGCGATCTGCGACTTTTTGCAAAGTAGATTCAGGTAAACCCGCCAGTAACTTCACACGCTGGCGCAGGCTTTCTTTGAAATCAAGTTCACCGCGCATGGCACTTTCGGTGACCGCTGCGACCTGCTCCCCAACCCCAGCTTCAATAGCGAGTTCATCGATGACCTCTGTTGAGATCAGGGTTGAGTCCATATCGAAACACACCAGACGACGGTTACGGCGGAAGATACTGTCTTCCTGAAAGGCGATATCAATGTCCAGATCATGACTCACTTCCATCAGCTGAGCGCGGAACGCTGCCCGGTCCGGTACTTCACCCTTCAGCGAGAACTCCACACAGGCCTTGGTGATTCCCGCTGATGGCTCAAGCGGTACCCTGCCTGACAACCGTACGATGGTATCGATATTGAGATTGTTGCCAGCAATCACTTCCGAGACCCGGGCGACATGGCTCGCTTTTATTTTCCTGGCCAGTAGTGTGAGGATAAATCTGGAACGCCCCTGCAGCCCCACCCAGTCCCCGTAACTGGCTTCATCCACCGGCGTGAACTTAACAGATACCCCGAGATCATGGGCCTTGAACAACAGCTCTTTCAGCACCGGATCAGAGTCGCCGGGGATGTTGATGAGAATACCCAGCGAAAGGTGGTTATGAATCACCGCCTGCCCCAGGTCCAGCACATCAACATTGAAGCCAGCCAGCAAGCCGGTCAGGGCTGCCGTCAGTCCGGGCTTGTCTTCGCCGGAAATGTTAATGAGTACCAGTTCGGTCACTCGCTGATTCCTTCGTCGCAGGTGGGCGGCTATTATCGTCATAACCCCGGTCAAACTCAAAGCCTGCAGCATTACAGCGATCAAGTGTTCAGTGTTAAGATGCACACTTCGTCCTGTCGGTCCCGAGCGAATGTTGCTTCGCAAGCTCAGAACTCTCATTTTGGTACTGTTACCGGTTGTTCTCAGTGCACTGGTGTCAACGGGACTGATCACTTCCTACGCACAAACCCAGCTTGAGCGACAGGCGACAGAAATGGGTGAAGCCGTTGCTGCACAACTGGCTACCTCGCTGGCGACTTATCTGGTCAACAATGATGTTCTGTCACTGAACGTGGTGCTGACGGATCTGGTGGGTCAGGGCCATTTTTCCCAGGTTTCAGTATTCAGCGCCGACGACCGGCTGATCGCTCAGGTAGGCAAGCGCCAGACAGACCCTACCGATAAGGTTTTTTCACGAGACATCACGCTGCAGAAAGTCTCTGCAGGCTACTTGCGCATTGTGCTGGACCAGGGGCCCCTGACTGACGCCACCACCCGAATTGTCACCATGGTTATCGGCTGGCACCTGCTGTTGTTATTGCTGGTCGGTATGGCCAGCTGGTTCTATCTGGATTTCATTCAGCTGTGGATCAGATTACCCGCTGCAGCCAGTACCACCAGGTCCGCGGCTGCCAGTCCGGTGGCTGACACCCATGAGGCCAGCCCGGCGGCAGACAGGCAGACAGAGGATGCGCTGAGCGCTCCCGAGCCCAGCCAGGACTATTCACTGCTGTTGATCAAGATTCAGCCTGGCCGACGGCTGGCAGAACACCGACGGCGCCTGGAGCAGGCTGTAACGCTATATCAGGGGTCTGTGGAGGCAGCCGACACCGATACCATGCGACTGGCTTTTTTTGATGCGGGCCACGAAACCCACGCGGTTTTCACTGGCCTGCTGATTCTGGAAATGTTCAGACTGATCAGCCAGCCAATCACCGTGAAATCAGCGCTGACAGTGTTGCCAGTGCCCCGCCAGGATGAACCAGCTGCGCAGGGTAAAGGCCCTGCAGCCGGGGGTCAGGAAGATACCGCCAGACTGATTAAGCAACTCAGCTATCTCGCGTCGATCTCTGATAACCAGCTACTGGTTACCCGCAGTTTCCGCTCACAGCTGCAAACCGGGACTGGCATTTTACTTCAGCCTTTCCACAGTTCACTGGCACCGGAAGGCGAAGTCTTTCAGGTCACCGCGCTGGAGCCAGCGCAACAAAAACTGATCACCAATCAGGCCAGCCAGCTG
Organism: Pseudomonadales bacterium; assembly: GCA_020443225.1. GTDB lineage: Bacteria > Pseudomonadota > Gammaproteobacteria > Pseudomonadales > Azotimanducaceae > UBA4582. The sequence goes on along the minus strand of JAGRIO010000012.1, from coordinate 1,409 downwards.
GTACATCAGAAACAGCCTTGAGCCAATAAACAGCCCTGAGCTAATAGACAGCCCTGAGCCAATAAACAGCCCTGAGCCAGCAAACAGCCTTGAGCTAATAGACAGCCCTGAGCCCTACCCTTTCACCAGCTCAACGTGATCAACTTTCTGGAAACCCCGAGGCAGTTTCAGGCCCCGTCGTGCCCTTTCACCCCGGTAATGCTCAAGGTCGGCAATCTTCAGGTTGATGTGACGTTTACCGGAGTAAACCACAATCGTGTCTGACTCGCTGAACACCAGCATATGGGACATGAATTCAAGATGTTCCGTAGCACGGGCCTTGGGTATATTCAGCATCTTGACCCCCTTGCCACGCGCCAGCACCGGCAGCTCTGACAGCGGGAAAATCAACAGACGTCCCTCGTTAGAAAACACCGCCACCTGTTCAGTTTCCATGCTGGTCACTGACCGGGGCTGAATAACAACACCCCCTTTGGGGACGCTGAGCAAAGACTTACCTGCTTTATTCTTGGTTTTCATGTCACCAAGGGTGGTGACAAATCCATAGCCCGCGTCACTGGCAACCAGAAACTGATCCTTGTCATCGCCGGTCACCAGGCCGGTAAAGTAAGCGCCTGAAGGCGGGTTGGTCCGGCCAGACAAGGGTTCTCCCTGTCCCCGGGCTGACGGCAGTGTGTGCGTCGCCTGCGTATAGCTACGGCCGGTGGAATCGAGGAACACCACATCCTGATTTGAGCGCCCATGCACCGATTGCAGGAAGCTGTCGCCAGAGCGGTAGCTCAGTTCTCGCGGATCAACATCGTGTCCCTTGGCCGCCCGGATCCAGCCTTTTTCTGACAGAACCACCGTCACTGGTTCCGTAGAGATCAGATCCATTTCACTGAAAGCCTGGGCCTCTTCCCGTTTAACAATCGGTGACTTGCGTTCATCACCAAATGCCTCGGCATCAGCAGTGAGTTCTTTTTTGATCAGTGTGCGCAGGCGTGCTTTGGAACCCAGCGTTTTCTCGATGTCTGCACGTTCGGCGTTGAGTTCGTCCTGCTCGCCCTTGATTTTGAACTCTTCGAGTTTCGCCAGTTGCCGCAAGCGCAGGTCAAGAATTGCGTCGGCCTGCAGATCACTCAGTTTGAATCTGGCGATCAACGCCTGCTTGGGCCTGTCTTCGGTGCGGATGATGTGTATAACCTCATCTATATTGAGGTAGGCGATCATCAGACCTTCAAGAATATGCAGGCGCGCCAGTATCTTGTCGAGCCGGTACTGGAGACGCCGGGTTACGGTATCTGTCCGGTAGGTCAGCCACTCAGACAGCAACTCGTTCAGGGGTTTGACCCGTGGGCGGCCATCAAGGCCAATCATATTGAAATTCACCCTGTGGGTTCGTTCCAGGTCGGTGGTCGCGAACAGGT
>JAGRIO010000128.1 GCA_020443225.1 Pseudomonadales bacterium | reverse complement strand
GATCAGTCAGACGTTGCCGCGGACCCTGATGGATTCAGACACGAAGCCTGGGCAAGGCTGCGCTAAGCTAACGGCATCGATGCCCACGGAGTTTATATGATTACCCTGAATCTGAATGGTCAGGATATTGATCTGGATGTCGACCCGGATACCCCGGTGCTCTGGGTGCTGCGGGACCATCTGAATCTTACCGGTACCAAATACGGCTGTGGTATTGGTCAGTGTGGTGCCTGCACTGTGCTGATGAACGGGCAGCCAGTCCGTTCCTGTGCCATGCCTGTCTCACAGGCAAAGAGCTTTCGCATCACCACGATCGAAGGGCTGTCAGAAGACTCCGGTCACCCGGTCCAGCAGGCCTGGATTGAAGAAGACGTTCCCCAGTGCGGCTATTGTCAGTCAGGTCAGATACTCACCGCGGTCGCATTGCTGAATGATAAGGCGGATCCTACCGATGCAGAAATTGATCAGGCGATGACCAATATCTGTCGTTGTGGAACCTATCAGCGGATTCGCAAAGCGGTCCATCTCGCAGCCCGCAAGCGGAGCGAGACATGAGCACGAAACTGAGCCGTCGTAGCTTTATCAGGGCAGCAGCCACGGCAACCGGTGGCATGATCCTGAGCTTTCATCTGCCTGCCGTTGGCAAGGCGAGGCCCTATGAAGCCACTGCCGGGGCAGGTGCCGAGATTAATGCCTGGCTGACCATTGCTGCAGACGACACGATTACTATCAGGGTGGCTCAGGCTGAGATGGGCGAGGGTGTGTTCACCGCCTTACCGATGATCGTGGCTGAAGAACTCGAAGTTGACTGGACCCGGGTGCGGGCCGAGTATGCTTCTGCCAACCGCAGTTTGCGTGAAGGTCGGGTATACCAGCGTATGGGAACCGGTGGCAGTGGTGCGGTGCGCCGGTCACGGGAATATCTGCAACAGGCAGGCGCTGAGGCCCGTGAAAAACTCATCAAGGCTGCCGCAGAGCGCTGGCTAGTTGACCCGGCGGAATGCTACGCGGACTACGGCAAGGTCTGGCACAAACCGACCCGACGTTCGCTGAATTATGGGGCGATTGCAGCCGCTGCGGCTGAAATCAGTGTTGCCAATGTCGAAATCAAAACGCCCGAGACTTTCAATCTGATCGGTTTACCGACCCCCAGGTTGGATGTACCAGCCAAGGTGAATGGTTCAGCGGTTTTTGGCATGGATGTCCGGGTGCCGGGCATGGTCTATGCGGCGGTAATTCATTGCCCGGTGCTGGGTGGAAGTCTCAGAAACTACAAATTCAACGTCATTCGTAATATGCCTGGTGTGCTGCAGGCCGTACGCCTGGAAAATGGCGTCGCGGTAGTCGCCAGGACCTGGTGGCAGGCAAAACAGGCTGCTGATGCCTTACCGGTTGACTGGATTATCACTGAGGGTCGTGATGCCAATTCGTCGGTCATGCGCAGGGAATTTCTCAATGAACTGGAAGCCCCCGGGGTTATCGTTCGCGAGGAAGGTCAGGCCATGCAGGCCATGGAGGAATCGGAGAAGAGCATCGAGTCCGATTATTTTGTCCCTTATCTGGCTCATACCTGCCTCGAGCCGCTGAACTGTACGGTCAGTGTCACGGCGGATCAGGTGGATGTCTGGGGCGGCTTTCAGAATCCTGAGGCCGTGCTGTCTGTTGCTGCGGAAGTGACTGGTCAGGCACCGGAGAAGGTGTTTGTTCACAATTGTTATCTTGGGGGTGGTTTCGGCCGCCGCAGTCACACTGATTATGTTCGCGAAGCGGTGCTGATTGCTCAGGAAGTTATGTTGCCGGTACAGATGATCTGGTCGCGGGAAGAAGATACCCGCCAGGGTCGCTACCGACCAATGGCGGCGATTCGCTTTAAGGCCGGCTTTGATATGGACAGGAACTTGGTGGCGTATACCAATCACTCTGTCTGTCATTCCATTATGGCGGAGCTGCGACCTGATGCGGTCATAGACGGTATCGACAAGAGTTCAGTAGAAGGGCTGGAAAATATGCCCTATGCGGTTCCCAATAAACTTGTGACTCACAGTATTAAGAATACCCATGTCACCAGCTGGTTCTGGCGTTCCGTCGGCTCGTCACAGAATGCCTTTGCCATGGAGTGTTTTGTTGACGAAATGGCTGAAGCCGCGGGTCAGGACCCCATGGGTTACCGGATGACGCTGCTGAAAGACAGACCCGATATGCAACTGGTGCTGCGGGAGCTCGCTAAGAAAGGCTTCTGGGGACGGGCTATGCCCGCAGGTTCAGCCCAGGGAATCGCTATTCATGAATGTTTTGGCACAATCTGCGCGCAACTGGCGGAGATTACCATTTCACCCCAGGGTGATCTGACCGTTGACAAGATTGTCTCGGTGGTGGACTGCGGCAATCTCGTTAATCCCATGACGGCGGAAGAGCAAATCGAAAGTGGCGTTATTTATGGTCTGACTGCCGCACTTTACGGCAAGCTGACCATCGAAGATGGCCGGGTGCTGGAAGATAACTTTGATACCCATGAGTTTGTGCGTCTGGCAGACACGCCGGTGATGGAGACCCACTGGCTGTTGTCCGGTGGCGATAAGTGGGGTGGCATTGGTGAGCCAGGTACGCCTTGTGTGGCACCTGCAGTGTGCAATGCGATCTACCGGGTAACAGGCCGGCGCATTCGTTCCCTGCCTGTCAGCGACTACTATCTGCAGCGGAAGCGGGGTTAAGACTGTGCTTTCCTCAGGCAGGGTGTTGAGAGGCTTTTGCCTGCTGTGCCTGCTTTGCCTGCTGTGGTTGGCGCGTCCGCTGTCAGCCGCTGAAACCGCAGATTCTGCCCTGATCCTGAACAGCTGCGCAACCTGCCACAGCGCGACTGCGGGCATTCCGGCACTGCCTCATCATCAGGCCGATGCCATTCTCACGCAATTACATGCCTTGCGGGACGGAGAAAATACCGTCATGCACAGGCTGCTGGCAGACCTGAGTGCTGAAGAATTGCAGGCAATCGCCAGACAACTGGCCGCAACACCATGATCCGTCGTCGTCAACTGCTGCAAGCGCCGTTGCTGCTGACAGGAATGTCAGCCATGCCACTGCTTGCCAGCTCTAAGGCGAGGGTTGGTATCGTGGGTGGTGGATTCGGTGGCGCGACCCTGGCCCGTTATCTGGTGCGCCAGGCGGGCGTTTCGGTGACGTTGATAGATCCGGTCAGCGCCTTTATCACCTGTCCATTCAGCAACCTGGTGCTGACGGGCGCCAAGACGCTCAGCGAGATTACATTCAGTCGTCGGGGACTGATCCGCGATGGTGTTGAGTTCATTCCGCTGGGAGTCACTGGCATTGATGCGGCCCGACGTGAGCTGACATTGTCCGACGGCAGCAAGGATCGTTTTGATTTCCTCGTCTGCGCGCCAGGAGTGGAGATGAATTATGAATCTGTGGCCGGCGCTGATTCTGCGATTGCCAGTCACGGGTCCGGTCATATCAGTCAGCGCATGCCCCACGCCTGGAAAGCGGGAGATCAGACTCAGTTGCTGGCCGCACAACTTGGGGCAATGCGACCAGGTGGCACGTTCCTGATCACTGCGCCGCCTAATCCATTCCGCTGTCCGCCGGGACCTTATGAGAGGGCTGGCCTCGTGGCTGAATGGATGACTCATCATAATCCAGCGGGCAAAGTCCTGATTGTTGATCAGAAAGACAGCTTCACCAAAATGCCGCTGTTTCTGGAAGGCTGGCGCAAGCGTTATGGGGACCGGGTTGAATGGATCGGACTATCTCAGACGGGAGAGCTGCGCGAAGTCATCGATGGCGGTAAGGCCGACAAGTCGGGCAAACGGGGTATCCGCACTGATTTTGATGAATTCCGGGCCGATGTGGTGAACCTGATACCGCCGCAGCGGGCACCTTCTGTGCTAAGGGACGCCGGGCTGGATGAGGGGCGTGGCTGGTGCCCGGTCCATCCTGATAGTTTTGAGTCCCGGGTCGCCAGCAATGTTTTTATCATCGGGGATGCAGCCAGTGCTGCGCCCATGCCTAAATCTGCTTTCTCGGCCAACAATCAGGCTAAGCTGGTCGCCGCCGTTATCGCTGCGAGAGTTAACGGACAATCTGCTCCCACTGCCTGGCTTGTAAATACCTGCTACAGCCTGGTTGCGTCTGATTATGGGATTTCGGTTTCCGGGACCTACCGGGCCCGGGATGACATGCTGATTCAGACCGGCGGCGGACAGAGTCCAACGGGTGCGGACGAGCAGGTACATCAGCTGGAAGCTACATATACTCATGGCTGGTACGAATCGATTACCCGCGATAGTTTTGGTGGGGCTGCCTGATGGTTAAATCGGTCGCCTGGTCTGTTTTTCTGCTTCTGACGGGATTTATTACGGTCCTCTCACATCCACAGGCACAGGCACAGGCACAGACACAGACACAGGCAGGGGCACAGGATCGCGTCGAAACGCCGGGCCTGGCGCAGAATCTCAGTGAAGAAGCCAGGATTGAGCGGGGCAGAGCACTCGCCTACGACCCTGACCGGGGAGATTGCACCATCTGCCATCAACTGGACCAGCAGAATGCCAGTAATCAGGGAACGATCGGGCCACCATTGACAGGGGTGGGGCAACGCTATGACCGCCAGACACTCATCTCGATGCTGACGGATATGCGCGCGTTCAATCCGGCGACCCTGATGCCACCCTTTGGATCAACTCAGGGATTGCAGAATGTCGCAGAACATCTGCAGGGGCAGACCCGGCTCAGGGCTGACGAGATCGCTGCCATCGCAGACTTTCTGCTGGCCGGAGATCGGCCATGATTCAGCGCAGAAAACTCTTGATTGCTGTTTCCTCTCTGCCGTTACTGACCTGGTTGCCGGCACTCCGGGCATCAGAGCTCACACGACTGCTGGAAACCCAGCCACTGAGTGAGGATGGCATTACTATTTCATTGCCAAAAATTGCCGAAACCGGTAACTCGGTACCACTCAGTATTTCAGTCGAATCGCCAATGACCAGCGAACACTGGGTCAGGCGCTTGCATGTCATGGTGCCTGGAAACCCGGAAGATAAGGCCATCACTTTTACCTTCTCACCTGCCAGTGGCAGGGCGGCTGTCGCTACCCGCATCAAGCTGGCCAGGACTCAGTTCGTGCGGGCCATTGCAGAAATGTCAGATGGCAGTGTCAGGGTAGCTGGTGCCAGTATTCTCGTGACGGCCGGTGCCTGCGTGGATGAAGTATGGATGAACTGAAGCCAAGAATCCGAATGCCGCAGCATGTAGCCGCCGGTGAGGTATTTCAGGTCCGGACTATTTTGCCGCATCCGATGGAGACCGGATATCGTCGTACCCGAATGGGGGAGAAGATACCCCGGCACATCGTCGTAGCATTTACTGTGCACTATAACGACGAACTTGTTTTTGCAGCAGATATCGGGCCGGGCATTTCCTCGAATCCCTATTTTGAGTTCCACGTTCGCGCCTCACGAAGTGGTGAACTGGTCTTTCGGTGGGAAGACGATCGGGGTCAGGTCTGGAATATAAGCCAGAAGCTGATTGTTAACCCATGAGCTGGTGTGCTGTCCCCCGCCGGGCGGTTTTCTGCTTGCTGGCAGCGGGGTTGTCATTCATACCCTTTCAGGATACGCGGGCCGCCGAAGCGATCTCAGGTTTTGATTTTCTGAGTCAGCAAAATCAGGAACTTCAGCAGGACAATTTTGCCAACCCGGGTTATCTCTGGGTGGAGGCGGGTGCAGCGAGATTCGCCGAAGATGGCTGCACTGACTGTCATCCTCAGGGTTCTATGCGTGGGGTAGCTGTGAAATTTCCGCGACTGGATACAGCGACAGGGCTGCTGGAAAACCTCGAAACCCAGATCAATCAGTGCCGGACAGAGCAGACTAAACGAAAGGTCTATGGTTATGAATCGCAGGCACTATTATCATTGACGACCTATATCAGTGCTCAGTCAGCCGGACTCCGCTGGTCGCTGGGATCACCAGCCGGGTCTTCTGGAATATTACCTGTTGCGTTGAAAACGGCGATGGATCGGGGAGAAGCCTACTTCAGGGAACGTCGGGGGCAGCAGAATCTCTCCTGTGCCCACTGTCATGAGCAGAATGCCGGCCAGCGTTTGCGGGGTGAGATAATCAGTCAGGGTCAGATCAACGGCTATCCGGCCTACCGACATGTGTGGGGAACCTTAGGGTCGACTCATCGGCTGTTTGCCTGGTGCAATGAAGCTGTTGGTGCGGAACCGCTGATGCCGGGAAACCAGACGTGGATCGAACTGGAGCTGTATCTGCGTTACCGGGGTCAGGCGTTGAAAAATGAATCGCCGGCGGTTCGACGATGAACGACGAATTAGAATTCGATGTTGATCATCGATTTAAAAATCGACTTTAAGCATCGATTTAAAGTCGACGTTAAGCATCGATTTAAGAATCGACGTTAAGCATCGATTTAAGAATCGACGTTAAGCATCGATTTAAAAATCGACTTTAACCACTGAGGACGTCAAATCTACCGGCTGTCATTGTTTCTCATGCAGCGCGGCCGCTGAATGGTCCAGAATCCGGCCATCTGCGTACAGGCACAATAATAACAGTGGCTATGAGGGCCGGAAGCAACCTATATGATCGAACATAACATCATTACTGCCCGTAACTATGCCTATATTGTGATCAAACAATCTCCGGGTTATGACGCGTTTGTGAATGCTTCCCGCATTTTTGTGGCTGATCCGGACTTTACCCCGGAACTGCATCGCCTGTGTGATTTCTCGCAGGCTGATCTCTCGCATATCTCCATGAGTCAGATGCTGGCGTATGCACAGTACGCGCGGGAGAATATTCCCATGACGCCGACAACCCGGGTTGCGCTTGTGGCGCCGGGTGACGACAAAATGGGTATCTTCCGCTCCTTCAAAGATTCCATCAATAACGGCAATTTCCAGCTTTTTCACCAGCCCGAAGATGCCGTCCTGTGGATCAACACTCCTCAGACAATCGGGGACAGTGCACCTGTTTGATCCGTCCCTGATGGTTAATTGGGGACAGTTAACTAATTAACCTGCCTGATGAACACTGAACTGTCGCATATGCCGGCGCTTCATCGCGCCCGCGCAGCGGCTTGCAGCACAGAACATTCAGATCATCCGGTTGTCAGGTACAATGTCGGCTCAGATTATTGGGGAGCAAGATGAACGGCATTGACTGTTTTTTTGAAGGTCTGCAACTGATTACCCGCCCGGGTCTGCGCAAGTATGTAATTGTGCCACTACTGATCAATATGGTGGTGATGGCAGGCTTCCTCGCCTGGGGCATCTCGTCTTATGACGACTGGATGGCATCGGTGCAGAATACGTTGCCGGAATGGTTGTCTTTCCTGTCCTGGGTGATCGGGATTCTAGGGGTCATCGTTGGTGTGGCGATTCTGTTGTATGGCTTTACGATTGTAGGGAACATCATCGCTTCGCCCTTTAACGCCATCCTTTCTGTCAAGGTGGAAGAATTGCTGACAGGTCAGAAGCTCACTTCTGAGACGCCATTGCATCTGGTGATTGGTCGCTCGATCGCCAGGGAATTCAGCAAACTTTTCTATTACCTGCCCCGGTTGGCAGGGCTCGTGATTCTTACGCTGATTCCGGGGCTCAATACCTTATCTCCCTTTCTGTGGGTGTTCTTTGGGGCGTGGATGATGGCAATACAGTATGTCGACTATGCCGCTGATAACAATGAGCTCAGTTTTCCTGCGCTTCGTGACAGGCTGGGTGCAAGTCGTCTGCAGGCCGTGCTGTTTGGTCTCATGGCATATTTCCTCGTCGCTATCCCGGTGGTGAACCTGATTGTCATTCCTGCTGCAGTTGCGGGTGGTACAGTGTTCTGGGTACATCATCTGCGTCCGCGCGCGGGTGGTAACGTCTGATGTTACCCCGTGTCCTGGCCGGTCTGTACCTGTTGCTGTTCGTGGTGTGTGGCATATCACCCTATGATCGCGATGTCTGGCTGGCAGAGAACCTGCCGGTCGTGCTTGTGGTTGCCGGTATTGTGTGGCTCCACCAGTTGCGACCCTTTACCTCGCTCTCGCTGCTGATGATGTCGGCGTTTATTGTGTTGCATACGATTGGTGGTCATTACACCTTTGAACGGGTGCCCTTTGACTGGGTAACCAGCACCTTTGGATTCGAGCGGAATCACTACGATCGCATCGCACATTTCTCTGTGGGTTTTTATGCCTACGCTATCTGTGAATTATTGATCACGTATCGGATGGTAACCTCTCGCTGGGTGCTGTTCCTGTTTCCTGTTTTCTCAATTCTCAGTATCGCCGCGTTGTATGAAGTATTTGAGTGGCAGTATGCGCTGATGGCTGATCCTGCGGCGGGTATCGCGGTTCTGGGTTCTCAGGGAGATATATGGGATGCGCAAAAAGATATGACCGCAGATGGGTTAGGCGCACTGGTTGCGACGCTGCTTTATGCGCTGGTTAATCGTGCAGAAGTAGCAAAACTCATCAGTTACCGGGCTGCGCTGAAAGCGGTTTGAAGTCAACCCTGACGGGTAAGGCCAGTGAGTTATCCGCCAGCCGCAAGTCCCGGCCAGTGGTAATAACGGCCGCAAGATTGGTCAGGAAAAAAGTCCAGCATGACCGCCAGTTCAGATGCCACATGACGTGATCTTCCGGCGCATCTGGTAACAAAGAGTGGATGAGTCGCAGTTCAGTGACCTGCTTTACGGGCCTGAACAACAGAGTGACGATGGTGCCTTCAAGGGTGAATACGAGTCGCTGCCGGTCCTCCAGCACGGTTATCAGGCCTTCGGTTTGGTAGTCATGCTGGAAATACCACTGGTATCGGTCGCCCGCGACCGGCGGCGTCGCGTCTGGCTTCCCTTCACCCCGTTCATTCATGAACACACAACGCTGGACGAGGAACGATTCCAGTCCGGCGACGCTGGTCCAGGCATTAAACACCCGCGCTATATGTGCATCGTAGTAGTAGGTAAGTTCTGCCTGGGTCCAGTCATAGGTCGAAGGTGAATCAAACATGAATCACTTTACAGTCGGTAGACTCTGGCAGCCGTGCCATAGAACATCTGGTTTTTTTCTGCCTCGCTGAAATCTGCGACAATCTTCTTCAGGCCGTTGTACAGAACATGATAGGAAATTGAGTATTTGTCGACCGGGAAGTTCGACTCAAACATGCAGCGTTCCGGTCCAAAGCACTCAATAGTGTGCAGATAATAATCACGTTGTGCTGCGACAAACTCATCAGATCCAGGCGGTTGCGCCGCCGTATGCCAGCCGAAACCATTGTCTGGCATAGCCAGCCCTCCGATCTTGGCGACGACATTTTCGCACCTGGCGATGGCCTCGATATCCTTCTTCCACTGCTCAAAAATTTCAGCTTGTTTACCGGCAAAGGGTCCGACTCCCAACGGTGTGCCGAAATGATCCAGTACCATTGTGGTCTCAGGCACTGCCCGGGCCAGACTGAGGAAGTCCTGATTCTGATGGTGATAGTGCCAGGTATCATAAGTCAGGCCCCGACTGCCTAAAACCCGCATGCCTTCGCGGAAATTTTCATCGTGGTACAAACCCTCTGGTGCCCGCCCCGGTATGAAGAGGGTTTCCGGGTACATGGCGCGGCTGCCAGCATGGCGAATGCCACGGAATCTGCCCTGACCGGCGCTTTCCAATGTGTCCAGCACCTCGCCAACAGCCGAACCAAGGGTCAGGTCTGCATGACCGACAATACCCGCGATCTCAGCCTGTGAAGGATCCTCGGC
>JAGRIO010000127.1 GCA_020443225.1 Pseudomonadales bacterium | reverse complement strand
CAGAATCAAGATTCTACTTCTGGAAGGCGTGCACCAGTCAGCCGTGGAGGCCTTTGAACGTGAGGGTTATACCCAGATTGAGTATCACAGTGCCGCGCTCAGTGAAGATGAACTTAAAGCCCACATCAGTGATGCTCACATCGTTGGCATTCGCTCCCGTACCCAGCTCACTGCCGATGTTATTGCCGCTGCAAACCGGCTGATCGCCATCGGCTGTTTCTGCATTGGTACCAATCAGGTCAGCCTCAGCGCTGCGCTGCGTCAGGGTGTGGCGGTGTTTAATGCACCGTTTTCCAATACCCGCAGTGTGGCTGAACTGGTCATTGCTGAAGCTATACTGTTGCTGCGTGGCGTGCCGGAGAAAAATGCACTGGCCCACCGGGGTGGCTGGCAGAAAAGCGCCAAAGATTCCTATGAGATCCGCGGCAAGACCCTGGGTATTATCGGCTATGGCAACATTGGCTCTCAGGTCAGCGTGCTGGCTGAGTCTATTGGCATGCGGGTACAGTTTCATGACACGGTGAGCAAACTGCCTCTGGGTAATGCCACCCAGACTCACAGCCTTGATGAGCTGCTGGCGACCAGTGATGTCATTACACTGCACGTGCCGGAAGACGGCTCAACCATCAACATGATGGGCAAGGCACAGTTTGATCAGATGAAAGACGGCGCTGTATTCATCAATGCTTCACGTGGCACTGTGGTGGACATCGACGCCCTGGCAGATGCTCTGCAGAGCCGTAAACTGCTGGGTGCAGCAATCGATGTCTTCCCTGCCGAGCCCAAATCCGCGCAGGAGGAATTCCTGTCACCGCTGCGGCAATTCGATAACTGCATACTGACCCCGCATATTGGCGGCAGTACCATGGAAGCTCAGGAGAAGATCGGCCTCGAGGTTGCCAGCAAACTCATCAAGTTCTCTGACAACGGCAGCACGCTTTCCAGCGTCAACTTCCCGGAAGTTGCGCTGCCATCGCATCCCGGCAGTCACCGTATACTGCACGTTCATAACAACGTGCCGGGTATTCTGTCGCAGATCAATCAGTTCTTCTCTGAAAACAGCATCAATATTCGTTCCCAGTACCTGCAAACAGTGCAGGACGTGGGTTACGTTGTCACAGATATTGACGAAGAATACAGCTCACTGGCGCTGGCGAAACTGCAGGAAATCGAAGGTACGATCCGGACCCGGATTCTGTTTTGAGTCACAAGTGGATGTCTGATGATAAAGCGCGAAGGCTGACCGCCGTGCTTTTCTGGCAGCCAGGTCCGTCTGGCCAATCGCTGTGAAGGGTCTGTCTGGCCAATCGGTGTGAAGGGTCTGTCTGGAGGGTCTGTCTGGAGGGTCTATCGGGCAAGCTGGTGAATTTCGTCGATCAGCGCCTCGGGACAACAGCGTTCCCGGAAATCCACATCTACGAACCGGTAACCGATACTGCGATCCTGTTTAATCAGGTAGGTTGCCGGTAGTGGCAACTCCGGTACAGCGGTATCGTTGACCGCCAGCAGATCCAGTCCCCAACCCCGGAACAGAGCGACCTCTTCTTCTTCCAGACGATAAACAATGCCGAAATGACGCGCAATCTGGTTGTTACGGTCAAAAATAACGTCACAACCATCAATCAGTGGTGACTGTTCAGGGATACGCTGTGGTGAGATGGCAAGATAGCTGACCCCAATACCAGCGAGATCAGCATGAATTTCGCGATAGGCTTCGAGTTCAGTCTTGCACCAGGAGCACCAGAATCCACGAAAGAAATTCAGTACCACCGGGCCCTGCTCGAGCAGCTGGTACAGACGCCGCTTCCCGCCACATTGCGCAATAAATTCAAAGTCAGGAACTGTTTCGCCGGTTTGCAGGCTGTCACTCAGAATTCCGCTCCGGCGCAGTCGTGCTGTTGCACGGGCCAGCACAGCAACTTCCGGGGTCGGCAGCTGGTCACAGAATCTACTGCGTAGCTGGGCTAATTTGTCTGTAAACGTCTTGTCAGTCATTCGATTAATCGAAAATTCACACTACCCACAGATAGATCAATATATTATATTCCGCAGACAAAGTGCCAGAAGCGCATTTCCGATACTCATTATTCGCTGCGAGAATAGATCATACATGGATCGCCTGACTGCCATGAAAATGTTTGTCCGGGTTGTGGAAACCGGCAGCTTCTCTGCAGTCGCCCGTGAATTAAACAGCACCCAACCTACCATTAGCAAGAATATTGCCGAACTTGAGTCCTGGCTGGGTGCGAAACTACTGAATCGCAGCACCCGCAGCCTGCGCCTGACGGAAACCGGCACCGATTACTATGAGCGTTGTGTGGCGATACTGCAGGATGTAGAAGAAGCCGAACACGTGGTTGGCCAGTTACAGACGCAACCAAAAGGACAGGTAAGGGTCAGTGCAGTGGTCGCCTTTGGCAGCCAGCACATTGTGCCAAGGCTGGACAGGTTTTATGCAAGCTACCCTGATATACGCGTCGACCTGCGCCTGAATGACCGGGTGGTCGATCTGGTCGAGGAAGGCGTTGATGTCGCTTTCAGAATGGGCACGCTTGCCGACTCATCTCTGATTGCCCGTAAAATCTGCTCCAGTCCCGTCATAGCCAGCGCCGCACCGGCCTATCTCAAACAATACGGCATTCCCTCCCATCCCAGAGAACTGAAAGATCACAACTATATTGTTCACAGTGACACTAAAGGTCGTCAGGAAGCCGTTTTTCAGGACGACGGTGAAGCATTCCACGTTCGCGTCGATGGTAATCTCAGCACCAACAGTAGCGAGGCCATGCGAGCGGCGCTACGGGCGGGTCTGGGGATTTCAGTCATGCCCCACTGGCTGGTGGGCGACTTACTGGAATCAGGAGAACTGGTAGAAATACTGGAAGATTTTAAGCCATCCCCCCTGGAAATCTATGCGGTTTATCCACCCGGCCGGCACTTACCCTCCCGGGTTCGCTGTCTGATTGATTTCTTTACCCAGGAGTTTCGCCAGTGCCCGGCCATCAATGGCCGGGCACTACCTGAATTGCCACTGCCACAAGCAGCTGGCTGATTGTCTGATCCTGTTCGTCTGAACAGACCGCCGGAACGCCGGGTCGCCGGGTCGCCGGATCGCCGGATCGCCGGACCGGCAAAAACCCGGAAGGCGGCTACAGGTCAGGACCTATAACCAGCCTTCCACAAAGGCCTGGTACGGAGCAGTACCAGGTTCGGCCCGCGGTGCGGTTTCAGCAATCACCAGCGCCATACCAATCCAGCTGGCAATCAGCGCGGCAGTGATCCAGTTAAACAGTCGTCGTGGTTTAACACGCGCCATGGCGACGGATGACAGGTGAGCGGCAGAATGGCCCACCGTATCTGCCAGAAACTCAGCGTGGTTCTGGCAGTCGTTACAAGCGGAGCTGACCCAGGTACGGACCATACGCGGTCCACAGGGTTGCTGATCTGAAACAGGACTGACCACCGGTTCTTTAATATTTTCGGGGCAGATGTTCATGAGGCTTCCTCGCAGTGATTTCGTCATCTTATGACGTCATTGAATGCGCGGAAGTTTATATGCCAGAGGCACGCTAAATAAGCAGGCCCTTTGCATATGATCCATTCAGAATACGAATAGATCTATTCTCCCCACCAGTCTGCGACCTCGACGTTGCATTTTACGACCGTGGTTTTCTCAGAAACGTCATGAAACGAACGACGTTCACCGGGATTAAGTATGTCTTCCTGAACCACGTAAACGGTGCCACGCTCTATCACAAGTCCCTGAGCATTCTTCCACAGGGTCGTGACTGTCACGAAGGACAAACGGGTATTACCTACATTTTCGACATAACCGGTCATCTCGGTGCGCCCATCACGCTGCGAACAGTCTTCCACCGCGGCCCGTACACCAGGTTTCTTTTTCGGTGCTTCCTCTTTCACCACGACCACTTCCGCAGGCGGTGCAACCTCTTCAAAGTAGGTCACTTTCACCAGGTAGCCAATCAAAGCCAGAATGGCGATGCCAATGATGATGGAGATCGTTCTGTCACTCATGATTTCACCTCGTGCCAGGTCTCTGGTGTTTAAGCCCCGAGCATTTTAACCAAGAGAGAGACTTCCTTGGTGCCTCCCTCGGTTTTCTGTGTTGCGGTCTCCCTGAATCCCAGACCGGTGTGCAGGGCCATTGAGTCAGGATTGGGTGGTTGCAGGTTCACCTCGCAGGTCAGGCAGGTCAACCCCTGTTGTCTGGCCATCTGTGCCAGTTCCGTGTAGATCAGTGTAGCGACGCCACGACGCCGGAAGTTCTCATGGACCATGATCCTGTCGATATAGAGGAAGCTGTCCATGTGTTCAGAGAACCACTGATAGTTCAGCGACTTATAGGCAGCCCCGGCTGTCAGCGCAATGACAAATCCCGCCAGTTCACCTGCTTCCTCCCACAACCGCATGACGGTTGCTTCGCGCTGAAATGCCGCCATCTCTGTCATACCGATTGAATTGACATGGGGCACACAGGACTCGTTCAGAGTCAGCAGGCGGGGAAAATCTGCCGCCACAATGTCTCTGGCGCAAATCATCAGAAGGCGTATACCAGGGTGACAGAAGTTTCCGTATCGGTATTTTCGCGTCCCGCAGGTACTTCTGAATTATGCTTCACTGACAGTGCCAGCTTCATGGCCAGATCACCGACAATGGTTGTCTTCAGAGAAGTATCCGAGCGTGAGATGGTGGAATCGCTGCCGATTTCTGCACTCAGTAGCTGCTGAAAGGTGGCATTTTCACTCACCTGCCACAGGTACTTAGCTGCCAGCCGCACAATCATTTCATCTTCGCTGCCACCAGTTTCCAGTTCTGAGGTCCGGTAACCAAGACCCGCATCACCCGTCAGTTTCATGGTGTTGTTTTCGAACAGCAATTGCGAATAACCGACGGTAGCATCAACCTGGTAGTCATAACCACTGAAGCGGTCATCTTCGTAAGCTACACGACCAAAAACTGACCTGTCCCCTTCCAGTTTGTAGTCAAGCTGGTAAGAAAGGTACGCTTTCTGTGCAGTGGTGTTACTGTCTTTACTGGACTTCAGAGTATCCACATGCGCTGTATGCCGCACAGTTTCCAGATCACCAATCGAATCAAACCGGAATTTGAAGTTCTGCTCGTCCGTATTACCTGTCGTCATTACAGCACCGAGTTCCACTTCGCTTTTCCAGTCTTCTGCTGCTGTCGTTGTCATACTGAACAGCCCGGCCACGGTAATTCCGAACCCGGCTACCAAAAGATTCTTTTTCCTGCCCATTTCGCCTGTTATCTCCACCAATCGTTGAATATTTCCGTCATCAAGACGCCTTTCGAAAGCGCGCGAGTATACCAGAAGTTATTATGCTTCTCCTCGCAGAAGTCTCCACACTACTGGCTAAAAAAAGTTTCCCGAAAATGAACCCGGATCGCCCTGAAACCGTCTTTAACCTGTGAGCAGCAATAAATTCAGACAAGCAGACCGGATCTATGACGAACTACTCGTTATCCGCTGCCGTGCCGGAGAAGCAAAAGCCTTTGAGTTACTGGTGGCGCGCTGGCAACCCCGTTTGTTACGGGTGGCACTGGTGATCTGCCGTGACCGGCAACTCGCCGAAGATCTGGTGCAGGACAGCTGGATTACCGCGGTGCGCAAACTGGGAACCCTGCGGGACCCTGCCAGTTTCGGCTTCTGGTTAATACGCATCGTCAACAATCGCTGCATGGACGCACTTAAAAGCCGCAACACTGAGCCGCAGGCACCACCGGCAGCCGAGCCTGCGCATATGCCAGGTGAGGTCGAGAATGGTGAAGCTATCACCGAAGTGCTGAAGCTGCTGGATACCAGACACCGCGCTGTGCTGGCATTACATTATCTTCAGGACCTGGAGGTTAACGAGATTGCAATGGTGTTGGATATTCCACCGGGGACAGTTAAGTCCCGTTTACATCATGCTCGCGAAGCCTTCCGAAAGAAATTTACCGAATTGACGGCGTACGTCTCAAGAGAAGCATGACCATGAACAGTATTGACGACCGAATCAGAGCCATTCTGAATGAAGAAACCCGCGACATTGACCTTCTGGACCAGCAGTCGGTTGCAGCTGATCTGGCTCAGGTCTGGCAGGGAAAGTATCGGTTACTATGGCGTCTGGCAGCTGTGAAATGGCTGTTTGCTGTAGTCTTGGGTATTGTGTCGATTTATCAGTTTTTTCAGCAGGAATCTGTGATGGCGATGATCGCCTGGTCGTGTCTGCTGGTTCTGTGCGGAATCACACTGGCAACGATTTATGTGTTGTTCTGGATATCAGTCAGCCGGGACGCCACTCAGCAAGCGCTGAAGCAACTGGAACTGCAGGTAGCACTGCTGCTCGCCAGCCAGGCAAATGGCGACAGCGATAACCTGACTGCCCTGCAGGGAACACGAACGGAGAAGCAACCATGATGAACATCACCTTCAGGTTCGCACAACAGGCTAACGCCCGCCGCTGCCTGCTGGCTAACATCCGCCTGCTACTGCTTGGCGCAATTTTCTGCAGCAGCTATGCCGGTGCGCAACCGGAAGTCAGCAACCCTACATCCCCACCGGCCCGCACAGCTGAGTCGCTGATTGATGAAATGGAAGCACTGTATCAGGGTCAATCCAGTCGCGCCGAGATCCGCATGGAAGTGGTGACGCCTCAGTATCAGCGCGCGATGACTCTGGTATCACTCAGTCAGGCCCGCGTTAACACACTGATCCGGATTCTGACGCCAAAAAAAGAACGGGGCATTTCTACCCTGAAGCTCGACCAGGAAATGTGGAACTATTTCCCGAAGATCAATAAGGTCATCAAGATCCCACCCTCAATGATGATGGGCTCCTGGATGGGCAGTGATTTCACCAACGATGACCTGGTGAAACAAACAACCCTGACCGAAGAGTATTTCCTGGAACTGGAAGAAACAGCCGGTCAGTACCGGATAATTCTGAAGCCCAGAGCCCAGACCGTCACAGTCTGGGGACAGATTGACTATGTCATTGACCGCGAGCACCTGGTACCGGTATCACAAACCTTTTATGACGACAGGGGTGTCGCAGTCCGGAAACTCACGTTCAGCGACCTGACAGATTTTGATGGTCGCCTGCTACCCGCCCGGCTGGAAATGATCCCCCTTAACAAATCTGGTCACAAGACCGTCGTTGTCTATGAATCCCTGAGCTTTAATCCGCCGGAAATCACCGATGATGTATTCTCTTTGCGTAACCTGAAGAGCCGGTTCTGATGCCTCTGCTGCTGCGCCTTGCTGCCCGCAACATTCTGCGCCAGAAACGCAGAACCCTGCTCACCGCACTCAGCATGATCGGCGGCTACGTGCTGTGCGTGCTGTCTTTTTCACTCAGCGATGGCAGTTACAACAATGTCATCCGGATATTTACCCAGGACCATACCGGTCATATTCAGATTCACAAGGATGACTACACTACCCGGCCGCAGTTATACAAATACATCAGTGACCCCGCAGGACTTTATGAGAGGCTCGACAGTATCGGCGAGATCAGGGCTTACGCCCCAAGAATATACGCCCCGGCCCTGTCCTATGCCGGCGAGAAAAACACACCGGTTCAGATTGCCGGAATAGATCCGGTCAGGGAGGTCTCAACCAGCCGGCTACAGCAGAAGATCAGTCAGGGTCAGTGGCTGGCCACAGAGCCAGATGCGGATGGCTACTGGCAGGCGATGATCGGGGTGGGAGTTGCCGAAAGTCTGCGCATCGGAATCGGCGATGAACTTATCCTGATTTCACAGGGGGCAGATGGCTCCGTAGCCAATGATGTCTATCTGGTGTCGGCTATCGTGGGTGAGCGTCATAGCTGGGACAGCAATAAAGTTTTTATGCCTGTTGATGCGGCCCGCGACTTTCTGAACATGGGCACCGGTGCACACGAAATCGCCTTGTTGTTGCGGGATGAGAATAAAGTCAGCGAAATGACGGAGCAGCTTCGCGCGCTGTATCCTGAACTGAGTATCGACCCCTGGATGGTTGTGGAATCCACCTTCTTCAAAACCATGGAGTCTGATAAGCGTGGCAATGATTTCACCATGTTCATTATTGTCTTTATCGTATTTATCGGAGTCCTGAATACTGTGCTGATGTCTGTACTGGAACGCACTCGCGAATTCGGCGTACTCAAGGCCATCGGCAGCCGGCCTGTGATGATCTCGATGCTCATCAGTCTGGAGACACTGATTCTTGCACTGGGCAGTATTCTGCTGGGTATGATCCTGGGTACGCCGCTCATCTACTGGTTCGCTAACTACGGCATCGTCCTGCCACAGCCAATTGACGTTGGTGGAATCGAATTCAGTCATATGACGGGAGAATTCTCATTCAGTGTCTTCATGCGCCCGGCACTGATGATTACAGCCTTTGCCCTGCTAGTGAGCATTCCACCAGGTATACGTGCCGCCCGTGTTCCACCGGTTGCAGCGATGGGAAGTTACTGATGATCGCTCGCCTGGCGCTGAGAAATATTTTCCGTAACACACGCAGAACACTACTGACGGCGCTGCTCATAGGCTGCAGCCTGACAGCACTCATTCTGGTCGACGGCATCATTATCGGTACTGAGAAGCTCATGGTGGAAAGCCTGACAGATACCATTACCGGGGATGCACAGGTTCACGCCAACGGCTTTCGTGAGAACTATGACAGTTCGCTATATATTCCTGACACGTCGGCGATCACCGCTGAGCTGGCACAGGACCCACAAGTCACAGGTTTTGCTGAACGGATTATCTCTGGCGCCATGGTAGCCTCCAGCTACAACGTAGCCGGTGGTCTGATGTATGGCATTGATGCGGTTAGTGAGCCAGACATCAGCAAGATCGATGAAGCGATTATCAGCGGGCAATATCTGTCGGGCACCCCCGGCAAAATCCTGCTGGGTAAGAGCATGGCAGAATTGCTGGAAGTCAGTCTGGGCGACCGTATCGTCCTTACGCTCTCTGAAGCAGATACAGGCGAAATTTCCCAGGCTTTGTTCAGAGTCTCAGGTATTTTCGAGTTTGGTGCCCGTGAACTCGATGAAAACTTTATTTTTATCAATCTTGACCGTGCCCGCCAGGTATTAGGCATGGCCCGGGGTGCTCACGAAATCGTTATCACCGGTGTCAGTGCGGAACAGATGGCTGCAGACAGCAGTGGTCTGTTGCAACGGCTGACAGATCAGGGGTATGAGGCATTGAGCTGGAGGGCTCTGAACCATGACATCGCAGCCATGCTGGATATGACCGGTTATTCAGCGGCTATCGTTGGCGCCATTCTGTTTCTGTTGGCATCACTGGGTGTCATCAATTCAATGTTCATGTCGATTTATGAGCGGATCTACGAATTTGGTGTGGCCAGGGCTATCGGTACCCGCCCGGCAGACCTGATGCTGCTGGTGCTGGCAGAGGCGTTTTTTATCGGGCTGCTGAGTTGTGCGCTGGGATTGCTGCTGGCCGGGCCGCTGACCTGGTGGTTTTCCATTCATGGCATACCCATGGGCGAGATGGAATTTGCCGGTGTCGCCATCAACAAGAATTTTCCCCTGGTGCCGGCACTCTATCAGTTTCTGTTATTTCCCGGCTTTGTTGTCGTACTGACGCTGGTCGCTGCACTTTACCCGGCAATCTTCGCTGCCAGAATCATTCCGTCTGAAGCCCTTCACAAAAGTCTATAGGAAGTCACTCATGTCAGTCGTCATCAAAACCAACCAACTTTGCCGTCATTTCGGTGCCGGTGACACGCTGGTAAGGGCCGTAGATAGTGTCGACCTTGAGATTGGCGAAGGTGAATTCACTGCCGTGATCGGTCCTTCCGGCTCTGGCAAGTCTACCC
>JAGRIO010000126.1 GCA_020443225.1 Pseudomonadales bacterium | reverse complement strand
CCTCGTTCTTCACCTTCTTCGGAATGGCACTTTATATGGGGTACCGGATTGATCGTAAGCGCCATCAGGAGATTCTGGAAGCCCTGAATGAGAAACTTATCAGAGAGAAGGATCAGGCTCGCTAGTTCCGGCAAATGACTGATCGTCTTGCAAAGATTCCTGAACTCTTAGCGCGCCATGGCTTATCGATCTATCGACTGCAGTCCAGACAGCTATAGGAGCCACGAAATCGCAATCGGGTGAACAGGTGACAGACACAGATATAAAAGCAAAGATGACAGAGCGCTGGCAGCACCGTTCTCCCATAGAACAGGCGAACCAGTTGGCAGCGCGGCAATATGGTGAAGAAGGCAACTGGGATTTGCCCGCAGATGTCATTCCTAAGCGTGAACTACTGTATCTGGCAGTGGGTATTCCCGACACTGCTTCGTTGCCAAAATCAGAACTCCGGGACGCGACCCTGCAGGTCTATGATGAACCTGGCGATGCAGCTCTGCGCTATGGTTTCGGCTCAGGTCCGGCAGCACTGCGCAACTGGCTGGCCCTGCACCGGAATCACCACGAGCACAGCGACGTCGATGAAAACTGGTTTCTCATGACCAATGGTTCATCTGGCGCTATCGACCTTGTGGTGCGGTCCATGATTGAACCCGGTGATGTCATCATCTCGGAATCGCCAACCTACATGGGCACACTGTCTAACTTCCGTGGCGTTGGCGCAGATATCAGGTACGTGCCGATCGACGAAGACGGCATGCAAACCGACAAGCTGGATCAGCTGTTGACGCAGTTAGCAGACGAAGGCAAAAGAGTAAGGTTGATATATACCATCTCAGCTTTTCACAACCCCACTGGGGTGACACTTTCTCTGCAGCGGCGTGAGGCACTGCTCGACATCGCTTTTCGACATGACGTCATGATCCTGGACGATGAAGCGTACCGGGAGCTGTGGTATGAAACTCCGCCACCAACAGCACTTTCCACATTGTCCGGAGGCTATGGGGTTATCACAACCGGCACCTTCTCAAAAACAATCGCGACCGGGCTGCGGGTTGGCTGGATTCACGCTGACCCACAACTGCTCGGGTTATTCATCAGAATGCGATATGCCATGGGACAGAATGGTGTCGCTATTCGGGGTGTACAGAATTTCCTGGCCAATGGTCACTACGAACCCCACCTGAACAAAATGCGGGACATATACCGGCACAAACGCGACAAGCTGCACAAAGCCCTTTTGTCAGAGGGCGTCGACCAATGGCTCGACTGGCAAGCGCCAAACGGCGGCTTCTATTTGTGGGCCAGTCTGAAAAACGGGCTCTCTGCCGAAGCGTTGTGGCGAACCGCTGTAGAAGAAGGGGTTGCGATCAATTCCGGCAAAGGTTTTACCCCGGACCCGATTCACAGGCAGCCCTGTGTGCGCATCGCATACGCCTGGACGCCGGTGGTGCAATTACCAGAAGCCGCCAGAAGAATCCGGCTGGCATGTGAACGTATTTCACAAGGAGACGTCGCCTGATGGATACAAGTAGAGGTAGCGCCTGCAGCCCCCTGAATTCTGGCAAAAGACTGTTAGATAAGTTGCTCACTGCCGTGTTCTGCCTGGGTCTCTGTGGGTGCAGTAGTACGGCGATAGAACAGTCTTCAGCATTGAAGGGAACCGCTCTCAGCTACTTCGGGGTTTATGCCCGGCGATCAGATTTTGAGAAGCTGATGAGTTTCTACGCGCCGGACGCGGTACTTGAAGACATCGTTTACGGAAACGTTGCAACCGGCAAAACAGAAATACGCAAGTTTCTGGACTGGAATCGTGGCACATTCAGTATTCCGGATGCTGGACTGGCGCTGGTCGTCAAAGACCAGAAAATAACGGGTAACACAGTCATTACGAGAGGCACCTTCAATCCATTTGAGTACAACGGCAAAGCGATGGGGCCCTGGGAGTTCGTCATCTGGCAGGAATTTGATGACGCCCGGCAGATCGTTCACCAGGAAGACTGGATCAACTACACACCGAAGCAGATCCTCATCGGTGAATGATCAGAAGATTGCCACAGTTGCAGGGGAAAAAGCCTGAACTCAACAGACCTGATAAGAACCTATGTGGAGACTGCGAATCAAACGGACAGCAGAGGCCGGCTGACAGAAACAAATGACGGACTGCATTCACCCGCACCGGAATATTTTTATGCGGTGACACCCGACGGTCCCTGCTGGTACTTCGGCAGTCAGCTGGCATCAGAGGACGTCGATTTTCTCCAGGCATTAACTGCACAGGCCGACCACAGCTATGTGCCTGAGACACCTGCTCAACTCAAATGCCTTGATGAAATCATCGAAAGGTTAAACGTCAGCAATGTCACTCACCGGATTGAAGCTGGTCCTTACTACTGGTTTCCTCAGGCTGTCAGTATGCCCGGCCCTGCAGAACTTCTCGATCCGGCAGATGCCTGTCGTCTAACTGGTGAACTAGAGGCCTGGCGGGACGCCGCAGCATACTACCGGCCATTCGCCGTCAGCCTCGAAGGCGCAGAGATTGCGGCTGTCTGCTGTAGCGTCAGACGCCGGGCCCGTGCACACATCGCAGGATGTGAGACTGAACCCGCATATCGCAGGCGAGGTCATGCTGCCAGAGCGGTTTCTCACTGGGCAGAGGCAGTACTCCGCCAGAATGCGGTCCCTTTTTACAATACCAGTTGGGAGAACACCGCCTCTCAAAAAACCGCCATGGCCACCGGCGCGATTCAGTTCGCTGCCGGGATCGCCATTTATCCGGTTACAGCGACTCTGTGAATATCACAGGTTGATCCGCATCAGTCTGCTGCCAAATCTCTTTTCAGGCCATTCATCTGCGATGTTCTCGCCTCATACTGATCGTTAGTGAATCATCTTTCAGCACCAGAGAGAGCGCCTTTATGGCCAACAGGAATCAGGCGTAGTAGGATCAGTTCTGACGCTTAAGAGAGTCACCGCTATAACCGATGCACCAATCGCGGACGATTCAAAAGGCTGCTTCCACCGGTGGCCGGCAGCGTCCTTCAAATCACACTGTTTTACCCAACCAGGAAAACCAGGGGAGTTCCAGATATGAAGAACTTTATCCGTAATTATTTCACGGAATTTGGTCTGGCCCTGGGGGTTGTTGTGTCAGTCACCGTTGCAGCATTCGTAACTGTCTGGGAAGTAATCGAAAATCCCGGTGGTATCTTTCGTAACGCTGAAGGCACAAACTGGCAATTCGTTTTCGATACAGCCTGGAGCTGGCTGGAGCCGACCTTCATGGCTACGGTTGTCGCGGCTTCAGTTGTGCATCTTGTATGGGTTGTGATCGTCAGGATATCCGGTGCTTCGGCCAGAGACTGACCGCGGTTCACATCACGGATTAATAATAGCCTGGCCTCAACCCTGCCTGCATCTTTTCCAGTCTGACAGGACGGCACTCATCAGCAGGGTTTCTGTCAGTTCTTTTCGTGTAACATCCTCTTTCAATAAAGAACTCTGACAACATTACGGACCAACTATGACCGGATTCTTCGAACGTCAGCTGCTTCGCATTGAGCGTGCTGGTAACCGCATACCTCACCCCACTTTGTTGTTCGTTTATTTGTGCGCCATCATTGCAGTTTTTTCTGCGCTTTGCGGCTTACTTGGGACGACCGCGACTCATCCCGTCAGTGGCAGTGTTATCGCCGCAAAAAGCCTGCTGACGGGTGACGGTCTCAGGTATATGCTGACATCAGCAGTCACCAACTTCACCGGCTTTGCTCCGGTTGGCACCGTACTGGTCGCCATTATGGGTATTGGGGTTGCTGAACACAGCGGGCTGATCAGAGCCGCCCTCAGCGCGACCATTCTGGGTGCCCCCAACCGACTGATGACTTTTCTTGTCGTTCTTGTTGGTGTGCTTTCCAGTCTGGGAGCTGACACCGGTTATGTCGTACTGATTCCGCTCGCCGGTATTGTGTTTGCCAGTGCAGGACGTAATCCGGTCGCAGGCATCACGGCAGCATTTGCCGGCGTTTCCGGTGGGTTCAGCGCTAACCTGCTGATCGGGCCGCTTGATGCCATTCTTGCGGGACTCTCGACGGAAGCGGCCGCACTGGTGCAGCCCGGCTACGAAGTAAGTGCAGCCGCTAACTATTATTTTATTGTGGTCTCAACGCTGCTGGTTGCGGTCGTCGGCACGGTCGTAACGGAAAAATGGGTAGAACCCATGCTGGGTGCCTACGACGGGCCCCACGAGAAGCTGGGGGAACTGACCCCGGCCGATCGCAGGGGATTACGGGCGGTGGGTGTCCTGACACTTATCATCACTGCACTCTTGCTTGCAGGGCTGGTTCCCGAAAACGGTCCCCTCCGCGACCCGGAAACCGGCAGCATTCTGCGCTCACCCTTTATCAGCGGCATTGTCCTGATCATCGCCCTCTATGGCGCACTGGCCGGTTATGTTTTCGGACGGTTCAGCGGCAGCTATGAATCTCCTTCCAGCAACATGATTACCGGTATGGAAAATTCCATGGCCACGATGGCTTCTTATCTTGTGCTGATGTTTTTCGCAGCTCAGTTCGTCAGTTGGTTTGGCTGGAGCCAGCTTGGTGTAATCACCGCTATCAAAGGGGCAGAGGTTCTTAAAGCACTGGAACCCAATGCCACCGTGTTACTGGTGTTGTTTGTACTGCTTTCCGCGTTGATTAATCTGATGATAGGCAGCGCGTCGGCAAAGTGGGCATTGCTGGCCCCGATTTTTGTCCCCATGCTGCTGTTGTCAGGTATCAGTCCGGAAGCGACTCAGGTGGCTTATCCCATTGGCGACAGTTCAACCAATATCATCACACCGCTGATGCCATACTTTGGTGTGGTACTTGCCTTTATTCAGAAGTATGACGCCAGAGCGGGTATCGGTACCTTGCTGGCCGCGATGCTACCCTACAGCCTTATGTTTCTGTTCTGCTGGTCGGTCATGCTGGCGCTGTGGCTGATGGCAGGCATTCCACTGGGGCCGGGCGCCAACGCGTTTCTTTAATCACAGCGAAGTATTTCCGGGCAGGCAACACAGTCAGGGGCAGTATTCACCGCGCAACAGATCCTGTCCCGGCATCAGTACGTAGAACAGCTACACTGAATGGCCGACCGCTGACGGATGCTTTGCTGTGACTGAACTGAAATCTGCCTCATCTGACATACTCTATTTCGACAACAGCTGCCCGGTTTGTCGACGCGAAGTCGGTCATCTGCAGGCCATCGCTGGTCCCGGGCTGATCTGCGTCGATATCAACAGTGAGTCTCTGTCCGCTGAAGAGCGAACACAGTACAGTCAGATCCTGCATTTAAAAACCAGTGACGGTCAGTGGCTGACCGGTCTGGAAGCCAACGTGCAAGCCTGGCAACACACACCCTATGCCAGACTATCCCGTCTGCTACTGGCACCTGTCGTTCGTCCTCTGGCAGAAGCCGGCTACGCGTTGTGGCTACGCTATTATCAGTGGCAACGGTCGCGCCGGATTCAGTCCGCCAGAACCGGGGAACACGGCACATGAGTAGCACCCGGCGACTGCTGGTGATCGGCGCGGGCAGTGGTATCGCGCAGGCCTTTATTAGCCGCCACACAGATGCCGGCAACAGCGACATTATCGGCGTCAGCCGAAGCGCTGCAAAACTGCAGGCTGTCGGCTATTCCCACATGATCAGCGACTATTCTGAGCGCAGTATCAGAGACATTATCGACACCCTGGCCGCCCGCAACTGGTACCCGGATACCGTGCTGATCTGCAATGGTTTACTGCATGACGATCAGATCATGCCAGAAAAACAACTGAGCGCCTTCTCTGCAGCAGCCTGGCAGGCAGTGATGCAGGCCGGCACGCTGATTCCCATGCTCTGGTTGCAGGCAGTGACGGCTTATCTGCCCCGCAGTCAGGTTACAAACATCGTGTTGCTCAGCGCCCGGGTCGGTAGCATCAGCGATAACAGACTGGGCGGCTGGTACAGCTACCGGTCTTCCAAGGCAGCACTGAACATGCTGGTGAAGACCGCTGCCGTTGAGCTTCGCAGGACACATCCTGGACTGGGCCTGTTGCTGTTTCATCCAGGAACAACAGACACCCCGCTGTCGAAGCCGTTTCAGCGCAGAGTCCCGGAGAACAGGCTCTTCACCCCAACTTTTGTGGCGGAACAACTGGCTGCATTAATTGAGACATCAGTGGTCGCTGGCGACGTCAGGTATCTGGACTGGGCAGGAGAAACTATCAGCTGGTAGGCGTGGGATCAGAGCCCTGAAGTGTTGGTCATTTTGCTCCTCAAATCGCGGGGCCTGATGGACATCCCTGCCGGGTGTGCCATGGCCACACGTTGCACTTCGTTGTCATCCTTTGTCTGTGGGCTTTCCTGAATCCGCAGGTTCGGCGACCACTACCAGAGGTTCGCCGGTTTCTTCGACAGAATCTGCATTTTTCGGTGCAGCAGCAGCTTCCTGAATCAGGCCATGCGCCCTGGCTCTGGCTTCCCAGTTGCGCCGCGCCAGTACCTGCATATCTGTTTCGTGATCTGACTCGTCAACAATCTCCATACCGAGCAGTGTCTCAATCACATCTTCCGTGGTTACCACGCCCGCCATTCCACCAAAGGCATCAATCACCACCGCCAGATGTTCGCGACGTTCCAGCAGGCGACTGAACAGTTCCGGCAAGGGGAAGTCCAGGGGTATCATCATGACTTCCCGGCACAACTCACCAATCGTTTTGCTGGCATTACCCTGCACCATCTCTGACAGGAGTTCATCCTTCAGAAAAAATCCGCTCACATTGTCTTTCGAGCCTTCGTGATAAACAGGGATGCGTGAGAATCGCAGCGGCTCATGAGCTTCAAAAAACTCTCCGATGCTCATGTTTTGCGGTGCTGCGAATACCACCGTTCGCGGCGTCATGATGTCCTTCGCTGTGACTTTAGCGAACTTCAGCAGGTTGCTGATAATGTCTGATTCGGTCTGTTCGAATACTCCTTCCCTCGCCCCGATCTCTGCCATCGCCAGAAAGTCTGAGCGGGAATAGATGCTGCCAGCGGTATCTTTTTTCAGCGACCGGGTGAGGAACTGGCTTAGCCACACAAACGGGTAAAGCAAGGCGATAATCAGCAACAGGGAACGTACTGTAAATGGTGCTAACCGTTTCCAGTGAGTCGCGCCGATAGTCTTGGGAATAATTTCTGACAGCACCAGAATGGCAACCGTCATCGCGGCGGGGACTACCAGCCCGGTAACCCAGGGGCTGGAATCTGCCCAGATGCTGGTAGCCTGCGCGCCTACGCCAATGGCACCGACCGTATGCGCAATAGTATTCAGGGTAAGAATCGCCGCCAGTGGCTTATCTATATTGGCTTTGAAGTCACTGAGATGGTTACCGATAGCGGTGCCTTCCCTTTGTTTCACTTCAGCATAGGATGGCGTGATACTGAGTAGCACGGCTTCCCACAGAGAGCACAGAAACGAGAAGGTGATCGAGACCAGGAAAAAGACGATCAGAAGTGTATACATGCGGCGAGTTTACCCCAGCCTTATGGCCGCAACAATTTAATTGATCAGTACCTGTAAACCCTGCTGAACCGCTTAATCCCTGCTACATGTGAGGGTTTGCTGATGAACAACCGGCCAGTGCCGACCAGGCAGCCTGGCAGTCGGTGAACCTCAGAAATCGCCGGGCTTCTCGCAGAATCGCTGACACCGGAACCCGATTTAACTCTGGCCCATGAATCATTGACTATACTTTTACGTCGTATGGTGGTGACGCAATCCAGAGACGCATAAAGTGAAGATAAAGACCAAACTCCGGGCTGGCTCAGCGCTGCTCGCTATTGTTCCTGTTATTCTCGCCAGCGTAATTACCGTTTACCTGTCCTATCACGAGAGTTTAACGACGCTTGAGGAACTTTCAGAAGCCAGATTAACTTCACTCAGAACCTCTGCTGCCCAGAACATCGAACGCCAGTTCGAGAACTACCGGCGCCAGGTCAGAACCTTTTCGAACAACATCATGATTGTTGAAGCGGACACCCAGTTCCGCGCCGCTTTCAACACTGAAGCCAGGAAACTCGCTGACGGCTATGTTCCAGGCCCATCTCTGCAGCGTTATTACGAGCAGGAGTTCAGACCACAATTCAATGCAAAAAACCCAGGTGAATATCCGGACACAGATCAGCTTCAGCACTCTCTGCCGCCTGTCAGTCAGGCTTTGCAGGATACTTTCATCGCGTCAAACCGCTTTCCACTCGGTGAAAAAGATAAGCTGAATGATCCCGGTGACGGTAGTGACTATGCTTCCGTCCACAATAAATATCATCCTGTCATCAGGCAATATCTGCGGAACTTTGGCTACTACGACATTTTCCTGGTCGATTCTGAATCGGGATATATCGTCTATTCAGTTTTCAAGGAGCTCGACTTCGCCACCTCACTGAAAAGCGGACCCTATGCTGAAACTGGCATCGGTGAGGCATTCAGGCGGGCGAATCAGAGCAACGAGAAGGATTTCGTCTATCTCACGGACTTCTCACCCTATCTTCCCTCTTACAACGATCCGGCGGCGTTTATTGCATCGCCGGTTTATGAAGGCAGAAAGAAAGTCGGTGTCCTGATCTTTCAAATGCCGATCGATGACATCAACCATACAATGACCTACGGCCAGAACTGGCGGGCATCCGGTCTGGGTGAGACAGGAGAGACTTATCTGGTCGCGGCAGATCAGACCCTTCGGAGCCAGAGTCGTTTTCTGATTGAACAGAAAGACAACTACCTCAGCGCTATCAGCCAGTCCGGGGCTTCACGGGAAACTGTTACAAAAATCGCAGCGAAAAACACCGCGATTGGCTTGCAGAAGTTAAGTGCGCCCAGCATTACATCAGCGCTTGCCGGCGCGACCGGGTTTACGGCTGAACCCGGTTACCTGGGTAAAGAGGTGTTAACCAGCTATGCACCGCTCAGAATCGGAGACGTCAACTGGGCCATCATCAGCACCATTGACAGTGACGAAGCTTTTCAACCTGCCAGGCAATTGGCACGCAACATAGAATGGGCCGCCCTGATAGTCGTTCTTTGCGTTTCAGCAGGCTCTCTCGCTATTGGTATCTGGTTTTCCGGCTCCCTGACAGGTCCCATTTACCGGCTCACCGGGGCGCTGCAAGCTATCGAACGGAATGCCGACCTGACTGTCAGGCTGCAAACCTCTGAGCGGAATGAAATCGGTCAGGCAGGCAGCGCGCTGAATGCCATGATTGAAAGGATAGCAACGCTGATAGGCACACTGCGCAGTTCCGTGGAAGTCGTCGTGTCGTCTGCGCGTGAAACTTACGAAGCAACGGAATCCAGCAATAAAAAAGTTCATCAGGGTAAGAACGAGGTTCAGTCCGTTACCGATGCCATCAACGCCATGAGCGCCACAACGCTGGAGATCGCCATGAATACATCCAGAGCTGCCGAGAATGCAGCGAACACCCTGGATGCAGCGAATACCTGCAAACAAAGCATGAATGAGTCAGTTAACTCAATTCAGGAGCTATCCAGGCAGGTCTCTGAGGCACGACAGGTCATTCAGCAGTTACGCAATGACAGCAACAATGTCTCAAGCGTACTGGACGTCATCAGAGAAGTCGCTGAACAGACTAATCTGCTTGCGCTCAATGCAGCTATCGAAGCAGCCCGCGCCGGCGAACAGGGCAGAGGTTTTGCCGTCGTGGCTGACGAAGTAAGAACCCTGGCGCAACGGACTCACGACTCAACCTCTGAAATACAAACGCTCATTGAGAAGTTTCAGAACGGCACTGAGCAGGCGGTTGCGGTGATGAACCATAGTCATAGTCATGCCGAGAAGAATGTTGAAATTTCATCAGAGACGCAGGCAAGCCTGGGACACATCGTTGAACTCGTGAATCAGATCAGTGACGTTATGATGGCGATGGCGGCTTCAACCGAAGAACAGAGTGCCGTTACGAATGAC
>JAGRIO010000125.1 GCA_020443225.1 Pseudomonadales bacterium | reverse complement strand
GATCACACCGGTCATTAAACCACAGACCGATTTCAGTGGACTGCTCCAGATAGGGGTAGAGCACATTGACCAGCTGGATACCTCTGGCGTCAAAGGTTCTTGCTTCATCTTCCAGCTCGGAAAAAATCTCGAAATGACCCGCCGACAGATAGTCAACCAGGACTTCGCAGAATGCTTCCAGACGGCTGGCAAACTGCTGATGATTATTGATGGCTGTTAACCCGCAATACATTGAGATCAGCTGATTACGTTCTTCCAGCCAGCGGGCAATCGTGTTGTTCAGGTTGGCCCAGTGGACTTTTGCCTCTGAGCTGACATCGTGTTGTAGCATGATCGGTGACTCCTTTTATCCTGATATCCCTGTTTATAAAGGTAGTCAGGATCCTGAAGTCTGCAAGGCGAAAAACAGCGAAAAATTGTCAGATTCTGGGTCTGATTATCTGCAGGACACCGATTGCCACTAATCCGACGAAACCAAGGAGAGTCCAGCCGGGAATACTGATGCCAAAGAGGGTCCAGACAACTTCGGCGCAGCTGCCATCACCGGAAAGTACTTTAGCGACGACGTCGGTAAGGGGAAACACATCCATCAGGTAGTCGAGGGAAGGGCCGCAGGCTGGGACTTCTGATTCCGGCAGGCTCTGCAACCACAGCTGGCGCATTGAAATACTGCCGCCGATAACAGCGCTGAGTATTACACCACCCCCATAAACCCTGATACCTGTAACACCCGGGCCGTGAATGGCACCGATAAGCGCGGCTATACCGGCGGCGATCACCATCACGCGCTGAAAAATACATAAGGGGCAGGGTTCCAGTTCCATAGCATATTGCATGTACAGCGCCACGCCCATCAGACCGCCGCAGCCGAGAAACACAAGCAGGAAAATAAGCCGTGATGAAGGAAGTTTTTCCAGCAGAGCGAGCATATACAGAACCCGGTTAGGATAGTTTTTGCGAACCGAAGCGCTGCCTGGTGCAGCACTCTGAAAATCTCGACTATTATGAATGAAAGACCGGTTGAAAGCACAGGTAAATGCGGTGAAGCACAACACGACAGGATTTCTGACGCTATTGTTTGCTGCCTTATTAGGCAGCGCAGCGACGGCGCTCGCGGAAGGCGAGGGCGGCGTGGAGTACGTCAAGATCACCGAAGATATGGTGGTGAATTACGGGGACCCGTCACTTAACCGGCTGAACTATCTGAAAGTTGCCATCCATGCCCGGGTTGCCGATGCCTCAGCGGCAGATATGATTGAGTATCACCTGCCGGCCCTGCGGGACGCGCTGATTATGTTGCTGTCAGCGCAGCATAGTGAAACGGTCCGGAGTGCCGAAGGCAAGGAAGAGATCCGCCTGATGGTACTGAAGAAAATGCAGAAGTTACTGAAGGCGGAAGAAAACGAAGAGTATATTACAGACGTGCTTTTCAGTCGTTTTGTGGTTCAGCGCTGAGCCAGACGTCCCTGAAGTTAATCAGCGCCGGATAGAAGGCCAGAAAATCTGCCTCGAGCGCCGCATGTTGCTGTTCAAACTCGCTGACACCCTCGGCCATCCGGTTCGGGCGGCTCAACCGTGCTGATAAATGGGTAAGGCTCGCCGCAACAAATTCCTTAGTGCCATAGCGCAGCAGTGACCGCCGGGCTCGCATACCCTCACTGAAACGTCTGGCACTGGACGGCAGTAACGGGTCTGCATTCAGTAATACTGAGAAGATGTTGTCGCTGAAGTCTGCAAGGCTTGCAGGGTGAAAATCCTCCCAACGCCGGGCCAGAAAATAGTCAAAGATAATGTCGACCATCACTGGAGCAAAGCGCCGCGTCGCGGGGCTGAAGCGTGATTTGCTGAGGCTGGTGACCGGATGTTGATCGGTGAATGCATCGATGGCCCGGTGTAGTGCAATGCCGCGGGTGATTGCAGGCGGAAACCGGTCTTCCAGCCTGCCTTTAACAAAGTCACCCAGAAAACCGCCCACAATCAGGTCGGGGTCTTCCCCGGCCAGATGAAAATGGGCGAGATGATTCACAACTGCCGGTACTGATCGATCAGGTTTTTCAGGTAGGTATCAAATGGCAACTGCGGCTGGGCTTCAATCTGTTGTTGTTCAGCTACAGAGGCGGCGGCCATGTCCCGGTACTCCGCCTGCTCGGCAGGGCTGAGTGGATTGGCCCTGAAAAAGGCCTGATGCTCCAGCGCTTTGTTCATCGCGAAGCGGAAGTAAGGAATTTTCTGCTCACGCATGTCGGTGAGAATACGCGCGCTGGGTACCAGTGATGGATCGTTTACCTTGTCCAGCTGCTGCTGAACGGCGGTTGTGTAAACCTTGTTCGCTGTTTGCCCGTCAAGCCAGGCCGCCACTTGCTGCACCGTCTGCAGGACGTCCTTGGCCCACTCAGCCAGTGACCTCTGCTGGCTGCCTGGTGCCTGTGTGATGTCGTTGAGACGCAAATCTGTATGCTGTCCTTCTGCCACCACCAGTGCCTGGTTCTCACTGACCGAGGCGCACAATGCATCGCAGTGTTCCGGGCTATCCAGTAACAAACAGGTCAACAGGAAACAATCGAGGAAGTTTATCTCGGTTGCATCGATACCCAGTGGCAAGTACGGGTTCACGTCCAGCAGGCGAACTTCAATGTACTGCACGCCATCCTTTTTCAGGACACTGAGGAAATTTTCGCCCTTACCGGGCACGCATTTGGCGCGCACCGTGGTGTAGAACTCCGCTTCTGATTGCAGCACATTATCGCTGACCTGCAGAAACTGACCGTCTTTTTCCACGCCTATGGCTTGATAGTCGGCATAGGGCGTCACGATTGCCTCTGCCAGGGTCGATACGTAGTTGTCCAGTGAGTTATAGCAGACGTTGACCATATCCCGCTGGGCGCTGCTGTTGTAACCCAGGTCGCCGCTGCGCAATGACGTGGCACCAGGCAGGTAAAGCGTGCCTTCATCCAGAACATCGAGATGATGCTCGCGTCCTTTCACGAAGCTTTTGCACACCGCGGGGGAAGCACCAAACAGAAACAGCGGTAGCCAGGAGAAGCGCCGGAAGTTTCGCATCAGGTCAAAATACCGGGCCGAGCGCCAGCTGTCGCTGTAAGTGGCGTTTTCTGTGGCAGACAGGATGCGCCAGAAAGATTCCGGCAGGGAAAAATTGTAGTGTACCGCGCAGATCGTCTGCATCGAGCGGCCATAGCGGTTGCCCAGCCCGTTCCTGTACGTGGTTTTCAGCCGCCCCAGGTTTGATTCACCATAATAGGCCAGTGGAATATTCGGATCCCCCTGTAACACGCAGGGCATGCTGGCTGACCACAGAATTTCATCTTCCAGATCCTGATAAACGGCCCTGTGAATCTGCTCAAGGCTGTCCAGCGTTTCACTGCCGGACTGGCTGACGCCGGTGATCAGTTCCAGCTGAGACTCGGAGAAATCCGTCGTGATACGTGGATGAGTCAGCTTTGAGCCGAAGGCAGCCGGATGGGGGGTCTTCGCCAGATTGCCCGCGGGGTCGACCCGCAGGGCTTCCCGCTCAATACCGCGGTTAAAAACCAGAGGCTGATTCTGCAGGGCGTGCGTCAGGCGGTTCAGGGTATCAGTAGCTATCTGGTTCATCATTATTCAGTCCGTTATTGCGCTTCAGGCAGCTGTTTGCGACCCGGTGACCGGGCCTGCAAGACGAATATCTTCATCGATTTCGAAGCGTGCAAAATTCAGGGTAAATTCCGCTGCCAGTTGTTCAGCGGCTTGTTCGTAGGCTTCCCGGGAACGCCAGCTGTTGGCCGGGTTCAGTATGTCAGGATCAAGGCCCGGTACTGCTTTTGGTATGGTCAGGTTCAGTGGCAGCAATGTGGTCAGTTCCGCGTTGTCGAGTGCACCGGTGTGAATGGCACTGATCACCTGGCGGGTGACTGACAGAGGATACCGTTGCCGGTTCTCGTCGCTGGAAGCACCGCACCAGCCGGTATTGATCAGAAATACCTTCGTTGCCGATTCCCGGAACCGCTTCATCAGCAGGTCCGCATAATCCTCTACCCTTCTGGGGAAGAACTCTTCGCCAAAGCAGGGTGAGAAACTGATCGTACCCGCAGTTTTGCCTCCATCATAGCCACTGACGAAATGATAGGCAGCTGCTGCCGGTGACAAAACCGACACCAATGGCATAACACCTATTCGGTCACAGACCAGAAAAAAGACATAGCGTGGGTAGAAAGTGTCAGTCTGGCGAAAGCGGCTGATGTGGGTGAGTGGATAACAGGCTCTGCCATTGTCGGTCAGACTGGTATCGCTGAAGTCCACCTGGCGGCTGTCCGGGTCAAGAGCCACGTTCTCCAGAATCGTGCCAAACCTGACTGCCTGGAAAATCAGTGGCTGGTCCTCAGCATCCAGATTCAGACAGCGGGCATCACTGCCCCCCTCAAGATTAAAAACCGCATCTTTACTCCAGCCGTGGGCGTCATCGCCGATCAGATCAAAGGCCGGGTCTGCAGACAAGGCGGTCTTACCGGTTTCCGGATGGCCGAAAAACATCGAGACCTCACCGGCGTCATTCGACACAGCCGCACAATGCATGGGCAGGATGTCCTTCTCCGGTAACAGGAAATTCTGAGCGACAAAAACCGCGGTACGCAAATCTCCGGCATAGGCGATCCCGGCTACCAGAATACGGCGCTTTGCGAAATTGATGACAACAATGCCTTCGGAATGGCTTCCGTCGCGGCCCGGTTCACAGACGAAACCGGGAGCATGCAGAATTTTCCAGATCTCTTTGGCCTTCGGGTTGAAGACTGATGGCCGGGCAAAGATCAGCTGTGCGTACAGGTTGTGCCAGGCGGTTTCGGTTCTGATTTCGATGGGCAAATACTGCTCGGCGTCGGTGCCGGCGTGAACATGACTGGTGAAGGTGTCCTGTTCTGCGAGCCACGCACTGACGCGGGCCCACAATTCATCAAACCGCTGGCTTTCGAACGGCTGACAATCTGGCCCCCAGTCAATGACATCGGCAGTGCTGGGCTCGGAGACAATAAAGCTGTCCTGGGGAGAGCGACTGGTACGTTCGCCGGTCGCAACGCACAATGCACCACACGCTGCCAGCGCGCCTTCGCCTGCAGCAACCGCCATCTCGATCAGGCAGGCAGGTTCCGGGTCAATAATATCTCGCGCTGCTGTCGTGTCCGAGCTCAGCGACATGAGCGGTTATCCCTCTGTGATTTGGCGCGATTATGCCAAACAACCGTGGCCATACGCACTGCATTTATTGCACCCCGGAGCCGTGGAGAGTTGTCACAGATTGTCTTCCCGAAAGCGATGAATCAGACGTCTGTCGCGCTTGGTGGGCCGGCCCGGTGTCTGCAGCGTGGTGCCTGCCGCCTTACGTTGTTCAGCGATCAGTTCACGCTTTTCGATGCTGGCGGGGGTTTCCTCATACAGTTGCTGCGCTTCCGGTGCGCCCCGGCGCTGTTCGGAGACGCCTTTAACGGTCACGACTTTCTCATCCCAGCCCTGACGAATGGTCAGTTCATCTCCGACCTGCACTTCTTTGCTGGCTTTGCCGCGCACACCGCCTATGTGTACCTTGCCACCTTCAATAGCCTCTTTGGCTTTGGCCCGGGTCTTAAAAAATCTTGCGGCCCACAGCCACTTGTCGAGTCTTACTTTATCCACTGCTGGCCACCGGATGTTATGTATTCATATTCATTCAGGAAATAGGTGTAAACGGGTCTGACAGGCGCGTTACCATTCACCGCAGTTACGAACCAAGAGCATAGAAAGCATGTCCGCAGATAAAAACGCATTATGTGATGGCGTCATCGAGATCGCAAAGGAAGCCGGTGCCGCGATCCTTCAGGTATATGGTCGGGAAGATTTTGATATCGAAAGTAAGTCCGATGATTCTCCTCTCACAGCTGCTGATCTGGCATCACACAAGATTATTATTGAAGGTCTGACCCGGCTTGCACCGGAAATTCCCATTATGTCAGAGGAATCTGACGGTATCAGCTTTGAGGAACGCAGCCAGTGGGATACCTATTTTCTGGTTGACCCTCTGGATGGTACCAAGGAATTCATCAAGCGAAACGGTGAGTTCACCGTCAATATCGCTTTGATTGAGAATGGCGTGCCCACCATGGGCGTTGTTTATGTGCCGGTGATGGACGTCATGTACAGTGGCATTCAGGGTGTCGGTGCCTTTCGCGAATCTGCTGGCGAGCGCAAGCAGATTCAGGCCCGGCCACTGGCGGCGCGTCTGGCCAGAGGTGAAACCCTGGTGGTCGTTGCCAGTCGCAGTCACTCCAGCCCGGAGATGGAAGACTGCATGAAGAATCTGGTTCGCAAGTTCGCCAAGATTGATACCCGCAATATGGGTAGCTCACTGAAACTGTGCCTTGTCGCTGAAGGTGAGGCTGATATGTACCCGCGCCTTGCGCCTACCTCTGAATGGGATACTGCTGCAGCCCATGCGGTGGTTGAAGCTGCCGGTGGCCTGGTCGTTGACGACAAGCTGGTTCCGCTCCGGTACAACACCAAGGAATCCGTACTGAACCCACACTTTTATGTGCTGGCAGACCCGGCTTTTCACTGGAATGAAGTGTTGAAGGGCTAGTAGCCGCCAGAGACGATTACAGAAATATCTATCAGGAGCAGGAAACATGGCCGACAAGTCAAAAATTCCTTTACCCCAACCCACACCCGAAACCCAGCACTTCTGGGATGGCGCGAAAGCAGGAGAATTGCGGTTACAGCAGTGCAATGACTGCAGTGCTGTTTACTTTCCACCCAGGCCCTTCTGTCCGACCTGCGGTCACCGGGAAGTCAGCGTTATCAGGGCAAGCGGCAAGGGCAAGCTTTACAGCTATATCATCAACCACCGGCCACATCCGGCTTTTGACGGCCCTTACTCCATTGCGGTGGTAGAGCTTGATGAAGGTCCGCGAATGATGACCAATATCGTGAATACACCGCAGGCACCTGAATCGCTGACGCTGGACATGCCGGTTGTTGTGACCTTTGAATCAATGTCAGACGACATCAGTCTGCCGTACTTCGAACCGGCAGCCAATCAGTCTGCCAGTGCTAACGGGGAGGGAAAGTCATGAAGCCAGGTTCCGTTGCTATAGTTGGTGCTGCCGAGACCACAGAACTCGGCAAGATTCCCGGTATGAGCCAGATTCAGCTGCACGCCGACGCTGCGCTTAATGCGATAGCCGATGCAGGTCTGAAGATTACAGATATTGATGGCGTAGCCACTGCCGGTGAATCACCTACTGCCATTGCCCACTACCTGGGGATTACACCCAAATGGGTAGACGGCACGGCAGTGGGTGGTTGTTCCTTTATGCTGCATGTCCGCCACGCAGCGGCAGCGATCAATGAAGGTTTGTGTGAAACCGTGTTGATTACTCACGGTGAAAGCGGTCGCTCCGGGGTAGGACGTGGTGGATTTCGCGGTGCGGCTGCCTCATTACAGGGTCAGTTTGAAGCACCCTACGGCATCATGGGTCCACCTTCGCTGTTTACCATTCCTTTCCTTCGCTATATGAAGGAGACAGGTATGACCCTGGAACAGCTGGCTATGGTATCGGTGGTTCAGCGTGAATGGGCGGCCCTGAATCCCAGAGCCTCGTTCCGTGACCCGCTGACCATTGATGATGTGCTCAATGAACGTATGATCGCCTGGCCTTTTACCAAGTTACAGTGCTGTCTGGTGACTGATGGTGGTGGTGCGCTGATTCTGACCAGTGCGGAGCGGGCGCAGGATTTCCCTCAGAAGCCGGTTTATATCATCGGCACCGGGGAAAGTGTTGAAACACCCATGATCAGCCAGATGGAGGACTTTACGACCTCAAAAGCCTTCAGGGTGTCTGGCGCCAAAGCGTTTGCAGAAGCCGGTATCAGCCATGACGATGTAGACCATCTGATGATTTACGATGCCTTTGCTCATTTGCCCATTTATGGTCTGGAAGACCTTGGGTTTTGCGAACGGGGCGAAGCGGCGGACTTTATCTGGGAAAGGAACACGGCGATAGGTGGCAAGCTACCGGTCAATACCAATGGTGGCGGGCTCAGCTATATGCACTCTGGTATGTATGGTATGTACGCGCTGCAAGAGAGTGTCAGACAGATGCGCGGTACGGCCCCGGCCCAGGTCGAAGGTGCGAAAATCAGCGTTTGTCATGGCGTCGGCGGTATGTTCGCAGCCTCAGGCACCGTCATTATGAGTAATGAACAGCCCTGAGCTTAGAAACAGCCCTGAGCGCATAGACAGCCCTGAGCGTTTAGACAGCCCTGAGCGCATAGACAGCCCTCAGCACACAACCCGCCCTGAATCTTTCAGAGCGGTCACGATGCTGGACCGCTGGCAGGTCAGTTATTGCCAGTCAGCGCCCAGTAGCCCAGCGGGGTATAGATCATTCCCCGGTTTCCCTGCCTTGAGCTGAACAGCGAGAATCCTTCGAACCACCAGTCAAAGTCGGGTGGATTGATGCAGACCGGGGGTCTGTCGCTCTGACGGGCGAGCGTGACATGTGGCTGGTAGGGTCTGCGTTCTTTTCTGATGCCGAATGCTGATGCGGTAGCTTCCAGCTGGCGGACCAGATCCGACAGTTCAGGGACAA
The DNA here is from genome assembly GCA_020443225.1 of Pseudomonadales bacterium. Taxonomy (GTDB): domain Bacteria; phylum Pseudomonadota; class Gammaproteobacteria; order Pseudomonadales; family Azotimanducaceae; genus UBA4582. The sequence continues at coordinate 1,378 of JAGRIO010000125.1, read as the reverse complement.
CTTCTGAGCAACCGAGCCATGAAATACCTTGTGTGGCAAAGTAGCCTGTCTGGTCTGCATGTAAGCGGAAAGGTGACCCATGCAGCCTGGAAGTTGCATCTATCAGTGCCGGGATGGATGAATCTTTCACCTCGCCCAGAAACTTCAGCGTGATATGCAGATTCTCCGTGACGACCGGTTTGCCTGTTAGCAGCATCTGCTGCTGTCGGTACCGTTCAATCTCAGTTCGTGACCTGTCGTCGGGTTGCAGAGCGAAAAACAGTCTCATAGCCGGTCTGATGTCAATTAATCCGCGTAAACAGAAGTAAGAACGAAAATGGCGAAATTCTGATGCCCGGTTCAGAGCATGTCAGGCTCATAAGTTCGCGTAAACCGGTTCTTTCAGCTACAAGTTATGTCAGTACTGGAAATATGAGAGGCTTTGGCCAGAGTTATATGAGGCCGACGGAAAGAAAACTGCAGAGAGGATTGGTCTCGGCTAGCCAGGCTATACGCGCATCCGTCCTGCCGAGGAGAATACTGTATATACATACAGCCTGACTAGCGAGGGTTGTAAATATACAGCCATTGCCTGCTAAAAAGAAGAGGTAAAAAATGGAGGTTTCTTCCCGTTCCTTTTCTTGACATATAGGAAATTCATCTAAGGCTATGAATTAACTTCAGAAAAAACGCCAGGCTGTTGCCGGTGAGCGTTACCGGGTCTGGGCCATGTCTGGACAGGGGAGAAACAGAACGCGTCAGACGTACCAGCGCGAAACCGGAACTACGTCACATTATTTCAATCTGCATGTGGGATATTCTGGGCGTTGGTTGCACTGAGAGTAAAACAGGACGAAAGGGAAAAAGTCTTTTTTTTGAATTAGTTATAGACATGAGCTGTCAAGGCACTGATAATGCCGAAAGCTCTGATAGGCAGGTGAATGCAATTCGTGGCTTGGCGAGTTTATTCGACAAAATTGCATTTGTACAGAAGTAGGTGAGCAGACTCTTTAAATAGCGAGAACAGACACCATATAGCCATGCAAGAGGAGGGATTCGATTTCGATCACCCAGTGATGCCACTAACGTCCCCCAAGTTAACTAACGGAGCCCGCGCCCATGAGTAGCAACGCCCGCGAAGGCGATTTCGATTCCATTCTGGAAGACGACACCCTGGAAGATGAAACACAGAATCTTGAAGATGTGTTGTCCGAAGCTAATTCGCTGATCGAAGATGTCGACATTGATGATGACGACGAAGATGATGACCATTCCGATCAGTCCCGTATAAAACTGCTCATCGCCCGCGGTAAAGACCAGGGTTACCTGACTTACGATCAGGTAACTGAAGTACTGCCCTCCCATATCGTTGAATCAGATCAGTTCGAAGGCATCATTC
>JAGRIO010000124.1 GCA_020443225.1 Pseudomonadales bacterium | reverse complement strand
ACCACCCTGACAAAAGACTTTGCAGTCGCAGGACAGTTATTGCCAGAGCAACTGGCGGAAGTGGCTGCCCTGGGCTTCAAAACTATTATCAACAACCGCCCGGACGCAGAAGCCGCTGACCAGCCTTCCAGTGACACCATGGCTGCGACTGCCCGGGAACTGAATCTGGCGTACTACTACCTGCCAGTTGTTCCTAATCAGCTGACTGCCGATCTGGCTAAGGAGCTGGATGACATTCTGCAACAGGCACCAGCGCCGGTACTGGCGTACTGTCGCACCGGCAACCGTTCCGGCCAGCTTTTTAACCTGCGCAACAATCTGCCGCCTTCGGCCGCTACAGACACCCAGGCGCGGGTGGAATCTACCCGTGAAGTTCTGATCGTAGGTGGCGGCGCCGGTGGACTTGCGGCCGCGGCCAGTCTGCTGAAGCGCGACCGCAAGTTACAGATCACCGTCATTGAACCCAGCGATGTGCATTATTACCAGCCTGGCTGGACTCTGGTTGGCGGTGGAGTTTTCCGGCAGCAGCAAACTGTCAGGCAAATGGGCAGCGTCATGCCACGGGGCGTGGAATGGATTAAGGACGCTGTAGCCAGCTTTGAGCCTGACGACAACGCTGTGGTGCTGCAAAGCGGCACCCGGCTGAACTATCAGTATCTGGTGGTAGCGCCCGGCCTGAAGATCGAATGGGACAAGATCGAAGGCTTAACCGACACCCTGGGGTCGAATGGCGTAACCTCAAATTATCATTTCGACCATGCCCCCGGCACCTGGGAGAAAATCTGCAACCTGCAGCAAGGCAATGCGGTCTTCACCCAGCCACCCATGCCGATCAAATGCGCTGGTGCTCCGCAGAAGGCCATGTATCAGGCAGCCTGGTACTGGGAACAGCAACAGCGACTGAAAAACATTAATGTGCATTTCTTCAATGCCGGCGGCGTACTGTTTGGCGTTCCTGACTATGTTCCGGCACTGGAAAGTTACATTAGCCGCTATGGCATCGACATTCACTATCAGCACCAGCTGGTGGCTGTGGATGGTCCCGCCCGTAAGGCATTTTTCCAGACCCCGGATACCGACGACCGGATTGAAGTGAGCTTCGATTTCCTGCACGTGTCTCCACCGCAGTGTGCCCCGGACTTCATCGCCGGCAGCCCTCTGGCGGGCAGCGCAGGGTGGGTCGATGTGGATCAGGCGACACTACAGCACACCCGTTTTAGCAATGTCTTCTCACTGGGTGATGTTGCGTCTACCTCAAATGCCAAGACTGCTGCAGCCGTAAGAAAGCAGGCACCGGTCGTCGCACACAATATTGTGTCACTGAAGCACAACCGCGATTCGGTGGCGCACTATGAAGGCTATGGGTCCTGTCCGCTGATCGTGGAGCGCGGCAAAGTTATTCTGGCAGAGTTCGGTTATGGTGGCGTTCTGCAACCGACCATGCCGTCCTGGATCCTGAATGGTAAACAAGCCACCCGGCTGGGCTGGATTCTGAAAGCTCATATGCTGCCACCGATCTATTTCGACATGATGTTGAAAGGCCATGAATGGCTGGCCACACCGCCGGTAGTTCGCGCCGGACTCAACAGCTCCATCGTCAACGAGGTATAGAAGATGAATTCACAGAAAGAAACCCTGACTTTCAGAGAAATACTGGTCAGCACCCTGGCCGCTGCTTTTGGTGTTCAGACCCGCAAGAACATGGAACGTGATTTCAGTCAGGGCGAGGTTTTGCAGTTCCTCGCCAGCGGCATGATATTCACCATAGTGTTCGTGGTGGGGATGATCGCCTGTGTTAACTACGTCCTCTCCTGAGCAGCGGATGCAGACCCGTATCCAGGCCCGGCTTGCCGGGCCTGTTTTTACCCGTCATTGCTGACCGACCTGTTGCATAAGCCCGGCAGGAAATTCATCGGCTTCGCGATAGCTGGCCACCAGCAAGTCAACAGCCAGTACCGGATAGCCTCCCAGAAAGCCCAGCACACCAAGCCCCAGCCCTGCGGGGGAGAACCTGTGACGCCAGGCCAGCCAGAATCCGGACAGTCCAAGAAAGCCCAGAAAATCCATATTGAACTGACCGGGCCACCCTGTTCTCATCATATCGCCGAAAAACACCGGAAACAGATTTAACCCATGGTCAGCGATCACTGCCAGGGTGTAGACCAGCAACAGGACCAGATAAGCAAGCAGACAAATTCTGAATACCGTCATACACCACTCCGATTCCAAAAACAGATTCAGCCTGCAGTGTTCATCACAGGACTGACCACCTCAATAACCTCGCAGGTAATAGAATCAACCCTGACTCAGTCAGGCAGACCCAGTACCCGCTTGGCAATAATATCTGCCTGAATCTCATTGGTACCACCGTAGATGGTAACCGCACGGCTGGACAACCAGGAGCGTGCTGCGGCAATTTCCGTTTCGTTAAAGCCCGCGCCATCCCAACCGGTGCCCTGGCTACCCATCAGACGGACAATCAGTTCCTGCCGCTCCCGGGCCAGGGTCGAGCCAAACAGCTTGAATACTGAAGTCACTTCCCCAGGCGTCTTGCCATCACGAGCCTGCTCACCGGCGCGTCGTTGCGTTAATCCAAATGCCGCTTTGTTCATATTCCAGCGCAGTACTTCGTCTCGCAGGGCTGCATCGGCAATCCTGCCTTCACTTGTACCCAGATACTCAACCGCAACTTTTTCCATATCCAGATCAATGGTCACACCCACTGGCAATCGCGGCCCGGTACTGGGCCCCAGACCACCCTGACCCGAACGCTCGTGCTGCAGCAGTCGTTTGCCAACGGTCCAGCCTTCATTGAGGTTACCGACCAGATCAGCCTTATCCGCCACTGCGTTATCAAGAAAGGTCTCACAAAAGTGTGAACGACCCGAGATCAGTTCAATCGGCCTGACAGTGACGCCTGGCTGATCCATGGGCACCAGCAGAAAGCTGATGCCCTGATGTTTGGGGACATCCGGGTCTGTACGCACCAGACAGAACATCCAGTCCGCAAGATGGGCGCCCGATGTCCAGATTTTCTGCCCGTTAATCAGAAAATAGTCACCCTTGTCTTCGGCACGGGTGCGAAGCCCGGCCAGGTCTGAACCTGCACCCGGTTCACTGTAGCCCTGACACCAGGCTGCACCACCCTGCGCAATCAGGGTCAGATGCTTTTTCTTCTGCGCCTCAGTGCCATATTCCAGCAGCGTCGGACCGAGCATCCGGGTGCCCATATTGACCAGCGGAGGTCGTGCTCCGATGGCTTCCATTTCCTGATACAGCACCCTGGTTTCATCGTCAGTGAGGCCGCCACCACCATACTCCCTGGGCCAGGAAGGTACTGTCCAGCCCTTCTCAGCCATTCGCTCCATCCATAACTGGGTATCCGCATCAAAGGTCTGTCTGGTACTGCCAGAGTGTATTTCACCAGGTCCCCTGGCGCCTGAGGGACAATTCTCTGCCAGCCAGGCGCGGGTTTCTTCTCTGAAAGCTTGTAAATCGGTCATGGTCATTTCCTGTTTCAGGCTTCTGGCAGTAACACTACTTTCACACACTTGCCAGCATGCTGGTCTGCAACTGCCTGGTTAATTTCGCTCATGGGATAGGTGGTAATCATTCGGTCAAACGGCAACCGGCCGGCCCGGTAGTGTCCGATAAGCTCCGGAATGAATTCTTCCGGATTACTGTCACCTTCGATAATACCTTTAATACTCTGGCCAAAGGTCATCACTGTGCCAACGTCACCAGGCATGGGTGTACCGGGCGGCGCAATACCAACGATGCCAAGGGTTCCCATTGAACCGAGACAGGCCATGGTTTTGTTGAGCAGGTCGGGAATCCCGGTCGTATCGAAAGCGTAGTCCAGGCCCATGGGGACAATCCCACGGACAGCGACATTGAGGTCTTCAACAGCGGCAGGGTCAAGCACATGTGTCGCACCCAGTTCCTGCGCCAGCTGCCGTCTTCCGGCCTGAGGTTCCAGCAGAATAATCGTCGTGCAACCCTGAATGACAGCACCCATTACGGCAGACAGACCAACAGGCCCGCCCCCCATGATCATAATGCTGCTACCTGCTCTGGCTTGCAGCGATCGCATTACACCACCCGCACCAGTCTGAATACCGCAACCCAGCGGACCCATGATTTCCAGCGGCAGGTCTTCATCGACCTTAATGACATTACGTTCATAGGTCAGTGCATGACAGGCGAAGCTGGATTGCCCGAAGAAGTTTGACCCCATGGGGCCTTCGGTATTGCTGATTGAGGTACTGCCGTCGGTCCTGGCACCCGTGTAATTCAGCATCGGCATTGTGCGGCAATAAGCCGCGTCACCACTCTGACAACGATCACAGACACCGCAGGAACGAAACGTCATGGCCACCCGGTCGCCCGGAGCCACGCTGGTCACAGCGCTGCCAACGGCCTCTACAATGCCGGAACCTTCATGACCAAAGACTGCAGGAAATGGAAAGTCTATCGCGCCGGAGGCAAACACAATGTCTGTATGACACAGCCCAACACCCACGACCCGAACCAGAATCTCGTCTTCCCGGGGTGCTTCGAGCTCCACGTCTTCAATGTCAAAAGTCTCTTTGCCCTTATATTTAACGATGGCTTTGGTTTTCATAAACACCTCATCAATGCAATGCCTGAAGTGTAACTGTTTTAAGCGCCAACAGAAAAACCGTAGAAAAGAATGGGGGGATTGTCAGACAGAAAAGATCAGCTTGCGCTGACTGTGAGAGTAAAAAAGGCTGATACTGCAAGGGCAGGAATCATCAATCGGGATCAGAAACAAGAAAGCGCGGTCTGGAGCGAACCGCGCTTTGCTTATCTGACGCTGTCTGGCCTTATTGTTACTGTCGCACCAGGCCAGGCGAAGTTGTATCAGTCCTGTTCCATTGACCAGGTCTTGCTGGTCTGGCGTGCCAGTTCCCACTCAGAAAGCGATTCATCGACATCGTAATACTGGGAACGCTGTTTGATTTCAGAAATTTCTGCGAACAGGTTATCAGCAGGTGCCTCGATTGTTTGAATAGCCATGGTTCTGAGCCTCAAAAATTGGGTATAAAGTTGTTAATGCATCAGGCGCCATCGCCCGACTGCGAAAGCAAATTTAGCAATCAATTCCAATTTTGAATAAAGAATAATTAACAACTAATATATTCCCGTTTGGAAAGGTTTAGCCGGCTACATTCTGTCTCCTCGCAGGTAATCCCGAATCGCCAGCGTCGCTGCCCGCAGATGATAGTGATAAGGACTGCCGCTGGCCCGCTGTGCATTACTGTGTGCCGCGATCACCAGACCGGACTCAGGATCAATAAAAATCTGCTGACCGAAAATACCGAGGGCGCTGTAGCTCCCTTCGCCCAGCAACCACCAGAGATAGCCATAGCCTTCATAACCAGCTGACGGCGTCACTGAGTCAGCCATCCAGTCTTCCGGAAGCACCCGGGTTCCGTCTGGCAACACGCCCCCTGACAGGGCAAACATACCAATTCGCGCATAGTCCCTGAGCGTGGCACTGATACAGCAACCGCCAGTTTCCCCACCACCCGGTTCTCCCAACAACCAGTTTGCGTCGCTTTCCATACCGAAGGGCCGCCAGATCCTGGACTGCAGGTATTCCGAAGCGTTGTTACCAATAGCCGCCCGCAATATCTCTCCCGCAAGATTGGTTTCCCCGGTGTTGTAATTGAACTTCACACCAGGCTCGTGTTCTGTCGGCAACTTTGCCAGGTAGCTCACCAGTGAAACACCGTTAGCACCACCAGCACGGGCAACGTCAGACTGACGGTCTTCGTAGTCTTCATTCCAGCGTACACCCGATGCCATGTTCAGCACATTGCGGATGCTGGTGTGTTCGTAGCCCGTTCCCCTTAGCCTGGGCAGATAATCAACGACAGGCTCATCAACACTACGAATATAGCCGTCATGAATAGCCGCACCGATCAGCATTGATGTTACGGACTTGGTCACCGAAAACGACACCCACACATCTTCGTCACTGATACCCGGTGCATAGTGCTCCAGCAGAATGTTGCCGTTCTGCACTACCAGAAAACCGATCTGTTCCGGGCGTGCCAGGAACGAAGACAGCGTATAGATTTCACCATTCACCTCATAAGTCAGATCATTCAGATCACGCAGTGACCGCGGCAGCGCCAGTGGCTTATCTGCTGCATGAACGGTGCGAACAGGCATCAGCTTGTCGATATTGCGGAAGGCTACTCTGCGCTCTTCCTGGCTGAAGAACAATACGCCTTCTACTCTTGATCCGTTAGCCATACCTTCCTGCAGTTTCCCGAGCAGGGCAGCATCGGCGGAGCTATCTATATCGACTTTCATCGAAACGGTACAGGCAGACAAAACTGCCAGTAACATCAATGCCATGGGAGTTCTGAATGACATAAGCATCACCTCTCTCGAATTAACTGATCATCAGCATAATCAGATTGTTGTTATCAATGGCTGTTGACCGGAAAGCAATAACGACCCTTTAACGGGCGGCTACGCATAACCAGTTTTTTTCCCAGACCACCGGATACTAGCACGTCAGCATGCTGAAACAGCATGCGTCCTTTCCCTGTCGGAACAGCCACTGCTAGAATGGCCAAATGATTCTCCTCGACATCCTTACTGCCAGTTTGTTTCTGGGCCTGCCGGTCATGCTCGTGTCCTGGTGGGTCCTGAACAAGTTGTATGACGACGGCAAACTGGAGCGCAGCAGCGACTCGAAATCAGTCAGCAAAGGGCTGAAAAGCCTCAAGCGGTCATGGAAGGATGAGAAAGACTCCGCGGGTTTCCTTGAAAAGCGCTGGATGAAGTTCGGTGGCGGCTTTTATGGCCTGACAGCGTTGCTGACTTTTATCTGGATTGAAATCACCGGCGCCTTTGACTTTGTCTTTAACTTCCCGGGATTCGAAGCGCTGTTCCGTGACGGCGTAATCAGCTTTCTGGTCTCAGTGCTGATCAACCAGGTTCAGAACTTCGTGACCGCCTTCCTGTGGTTTTTCTACTGGCCAGATGAAGGTACTGACAGACACCTGCTGGTCTGGGTACTGGTTCCCTACGGCGCTTACTGGCTCGGCATGCAGCTCGCCAGCCGGGAATGGGACGACTGGCTCGACCTCTATGATGACTGGCGCTACCGCGACTAAGCAGACTGCCGCTTCATGCAAACCTGTTCTGACAGGCTAAAAGAGCCTTAACTGCCGGGCCGGGTCGTTTCTGACGGTAGTCCTGTGCAGTTCGCGGGCGTAGCCATCATAGCCACCATAGGCACGGTGCAACACGCAGCGGTTATCCCAGATTACAAACATACCTTCCTGCCATTGGTGGGTATACTGAAACTCCTCACGGGTTTGCCATTCATACAGCGCGCGTAGCAGCCGGATACTCTCTTCCGGGTCTGTGTCGACAAAACCCGTGATGTAGCCAATACACCCATAAATGGTTTCCCGCCCAGTTTCAGGGTGCACCATAATCAGCGGATGAGTCTGCACCTCTCTGGCTTCGTCAGAATAAACGATGCGCATACTACGATCAGCCTCTTCTGCTCTGTTGCCATAGGTTCCATCCGGCGCATAGGCTCCGGCGGCAGAGTGCAGGGCGACCTTACCTTCCAGCTTTGAGCGTAATTCATCGGGCATACGCTCCAGCGCAAGATACTGACTGGTAAAGCCCGTATTACCTCCCACCGGCGGAATCACCAGGGAGTATAAACAGGTTCCGATGGGTGGGTCTGACTCAAAACTCCAGTCACAATGCCAGTTCTCGGCGAACACAGGCGCTTTCTCATCAGCTCTGCGGGTCAGTGCAACCACATGCTCGCTACCATCAATCGGCAAAAAGAAAGGCTCACGGCCAAATACGCCAAAGTATTGTGTCACCCGCTCCAGATCTTCATCAGTCATCGACTGTCCGGGCAGCGCGATAACCTGATGTTCCAGCCAGGCTTTCCGCAGGGCTTTGATCTCTTGTTCAGACAGCGGTTGGGACAGATCAATACCGGTTACGGTGGCACCCAGCGCCTGACCGGAAGGCGTTACCTGCAACATAATCATTACTCTTTTCAATGCTTGCCGGCATCATCCCACAGATTGTGACCACCCTCAAGACAGTGATTCACACATCAGCTAGACCATTAAATATTGACTTGATCGCAAAAATCTTTAGCCATCTTTTTTTCGGCCTTGTGATTAAAATTTTCTGTTCACACAGATGATGTGAAACGTGCACCCGTTTCCGGTGCATGCCTGTCTATATTGGGGGAATTTTTATGAAACATTTCAGAAGCAATGGGCTTCTGTGCGCGCTGCTGTTCGCCTCTCAGGGGTTGCTGGGCGCCGAAGAACCCATTGAAGAAGTGGTCGTTGTAGGTAGCCAGATCAAAGGCGCACAGATTACTGAAGCGTTACCGGTATCTGTCATTGACGCTGCAGATATTGAAGCGCTGGGGGTGAACTCCGGTGATGAATTGCTGGAGTACATCGTTGAACAGGGCCAGAACTTTTTCAGTGAATCTGAAAACATCAGCGGTGGCGTGAACTCTGCCCGGGGTGATATCGGTGCCTTTAACCTGCGCAACCTGGGTACCGGGAATACGCTGGTTCTGCTGAACGGTCGCCGGATGGTGAACGCGGCGTCGTATCAGACAGAAGAAGTCGGCGGTAGCTTTGTACCAGTCAACACCGTCAATTCACAAGCCTTGCCCGTAACCGGTTTACGTCGGGCAGAAGTCCTGCGCGATGGTGCCTCAGCAATTTATGGTGCAGATGCGGTTGCCGGGGTCGTTAACTACGTGCTCAAAAATGACTTTGAAGGCTTTCGGGTCACCGCCCGCTATGACGACTATGACAATATTCCCCGCAATGACTACCGGCTCACCCTGGAGTGGGGAACCCAGCTGGAAAGCGGCACCTCAGTGGGGGCGTTCGTTAACTACTATCATCGGGACCGGGTTAATTCTCAGGACGATCCACGCTGGGCAGACAGTGACTTCAGACGCCGCCTGAGCGCAAACTCACCCTGGGCTTCCAGTACCGTATTCCGCAACGACAGCGCTAACTCTGAATATGGTCAGTACGACATCATTTCCAGTGTCAGCGGGACTGGCCTGTCAGGGGTCATCACCGACTCTGCCGGCGAATTCGAAACCTTCCCCTCTGGTGACCCCCGTTGTCAGTGGGACCTGGGTTACGGTACCTGCGGTGCGGTTGATGGTCAGGGTACCTACCGGCACAACCTGAATGAGAACCGCGATCTGTATTCCGATCTCGATCGTCTGAACATCTATGCCTACGCGAATCACGAATTCGACAACGGCATCGAAAGTTTTAATGAATTCACTGCGTATCTCTCAGAGACCAACACTATCCGTCACGCGTCTACCACGCTGAGCGCGGTGGCGGCATACGAGATTCCTGCGAACAACTATTACAATCCGCTGGGACCCTGCGGCTCACCTAACCGCCTGCCTGATGCAGTGATCGGCACCAATGTGCCCTGCACCGGCCTGGCTATGAGGATTGACAACTATCGCTGGACTCAGGTGCCTCGGATCGTGGATGTTGATGGCGAGACTTATCGCCTTGTGAGCGGTCTGCGCGGTGAATGGGATGCCTGGAGCTGGGAGGGCGCACTGACCTGGTCCCGGGCAACCCGTGAAGACGTGACTCACAATCGCATCAGCAATACGCTGCTGCAACAGGCTCTGAATGATACGACATCCGCAGCATTCAATCCGTTTGGCGGCAGAACCAACACCAATATTGAGCGAATGCTGATTGATGTTTACCGCGACAATGAGACGGAACTGCGTATGCTGGACTTCAAGGTCTCAAATCCCGCAGTTTATGAACTGCCTGCTGGTCCGGTTGGTTTTCTGGCCGGCTTCGAGTACCGGGAAGAGTCATTTGATGATGACCGCGACCCGCGACTTGACGGCACGATTCAGTATGTTGATAACAGCGGTAACACCTACCCTTACATCTCAGATGTACTGAAC
>JAGRIO010000123.1 GCA_020443225.1 Pseudomonadales bacterium | reverse complement strand
TAATGAGCGCACCATATTGCCATCACGATCAAACAGCATCACCGGGTCAACATCGCTGCCGACACAGCTGTTTGCCCCACATCGTTCAGCGATCCAGATATGCTCGCCGTCATTAGCAGGGTAGATAGCACTGGTAGCACCCCAGCTTCGACCAGCCGGCAACTTGGCCCAGCCCTCTACCGTCATATAAGGGTTGGGGGCGTGATTTTCTGCCTGCAGCAGGCCTGCGCCTGCCAGCAGCCCGGCAGCCATGAGTCCCTTCAGCCATTTCATCTTATTCCCCTCCGGTTACTGCTGTGTCTGTTTTTGCTTGTCTTGTGTAGCGAATCTTTCCACCGATGATGGTCATATCAACATTGGTCTGCGGAATTCTGGCTTCTTCGACGGTCAGAATATCCTGATCGAGCACCACGATGTCAGCGTATTTACCCGGCGTCAGGGTACCCTTGATATCTTCCTCAAACGCTGCATAAGCATTATTGATGGTATAGCTTTTCAGAGCCTCCATACGGGTCATCGATTGTTCCGGATGGAACCTTTCACCCTTGTTGGTCATTCGCGATACCGATGAATAGTAGGAAGCAATGGCACTGATCGGCTCGACCGGCACATCAGTACCATTACCGATAATCGCACCGGTACTGATCAGGTCCCGCCAGGGGTAAGAGGTAAGACGTGTCCGTTCTTCACCCAGCCGGGTGGGAATCCAGGGACCATCAGAGGTACAGTGCACACCCTGCATGGCTGCGATCACCCCCATTCTGCCAAACCTGGGCACATCGTCCGGGTGGATATGCTGCGCATGCTCAACCCGCCAGCGCAACCCCGTGCCGTCGACTTCCATCCGGTTCCAGACCCGCTGATAGATATCCAGGGTCTCACGATTGGCACGGGTTCCGATAGCATGGGTATTCACCTGGAAGCCGTGTTTCACAGCCACTTCTGCCGTGCGCTCAATATCGGCAACTGGCTCCAGCACCAGCCCTGGATTGTCAATATCCTCGTAATTTTCCAGCAACCAGGCACCATGCGCACCCAACGCACCATCAATCTGTCGTTTGATCGAGCGCACGGTGAGGAAATCATTCCCTTCAGCAGGCATGTAGTAGTCGGGCAGCTTCTTATCCATATCCTCATTGGATTCCCGCCGCACCATGACGTACAGCCGCACAGGCAAATCACCGGAGGCTTCCATTTCTTTGAAGAAGTCGATGGTTTCAAAGTTTGCGCCAGCATCGTGGAAAGAAGTCACCCCGAAGTACAGTGCTTCCTGACCGGCCAGCTTCACACGTTCCGCCCGCAGCCGGCGGTTCTCCTCAGGAGACAGCCGTTCCTGATACTTGTCGATGGCAGCTTCGACGATATCCTGAGCATTCTCCCGCAACAGCCCGGTGGCTTTGCCATCGGCGGTACGAACAATGGTGCCGCCTTCAGGATCTGCGGTTTCGTCATTAATACCGCCTGCAATCAGCGCCGCATCATTGGCAAAGGCTGCATGACCACTCGCATGACCCAGATAAACTGGATTCTTGGGCGCCACCTCATTCAGAGAATCATTCAGAGGTACCCCATCGACATTCTTCGCCGGTAACGAATCCCATTTTTCCTGATGCCAGCCGCGACCAAATATCCATTCTCCGGGTTCTGCCTTATCCACAGCACTGGCAACTTTAGAGACGATCTCGTCCCAGTTTTTAGCGGTCGTGAGGTCCAGAATCTGTCTGGCCCGACCAAGACTCAGGTAGTGGCCGTGGCCTTCAATAAAACCCGGGATAACTGTCCGCCCGTTCAGTTCAACGACTTCAGTATTACTGCCGATATAGGCGGATATAGCTTCATTGGAACCGACTGCTGTAATGGTGTAACCGTTTACAGCTATCGCTTCGGCTTCTCCGAGATCGTCGTCCACCGTGATGACTTTACCGCCCCGCAACACCAGATCTGCAGGTACCTGCATCGAGGTGGCCTGAGGTTCGCTTGCTTCAGCAGCGTCAGCCTTAACGGTTTCTGCTTTGTCGCTACCGCCGCAACCGGATAACAGCAACCCGGTGAACACCAGCAGTGGAGCAAGTTTACGGATTTGAAAAAAGCCTTTAAAACCAGTTCTCACAGTGAGCGGTTGCGCATTATGCGCGGTCAGCTGTTTGGCGATAATGGGCAGACAGACGGAGATCATGATCACTTCCTGAACAACGGTAATTCCCCAACTTTCTCACTAGTTCAGGATGAACGCAAATGCCCGTAACTAGCCTGAGAGATTCTGGCTGTCACGACGACTGTGGGACCTACGCTTTACAGCACAACGACGATTCAGATAGTGTCAGCACCACCTGTCACGTTTAGTACGGCATTATGTCTGATTACCTCATGCACCTGCCTGAGCGCCCTGCTCTGACCACGATGAATAACGGAATGGATACCGGAATACGGGTCTCAGAAGTAACGAGCGCAGTCCGGAAGTTTAGTGCCCTGCTCCTGACTAGCCTGGCACTGTCTTCAGCACCGGCCTTGCAGGCCGCTCCGCAGGCTCTCACCGACCTGCTGACACAGGCCGATGAATGTTTGTATATGCTGGAATCAACACGTGACCCTGCGCAACCTGAGTGCGACAGTATCAGAACCTGGTATCGCGAGAGTTACCCCAAGACTATGGCTGAGTCCGGTATCGCTGATCAAACAGCGCTGAAGGATATTGCCGCGGTTGTGCAGGATATCGAAGCCTGGTACCAGCGCCACCAGCCTCAGGACCAGTAGCCATCCAGCACAGCCCAGCGGTCCTGCAGCCAGTGAATGGCCTCATGAGCAACCAGCAGCGATATTCCCGTCTTCAGCCACGATTGCTGCATACCCAGATGAATGAATAGCCGCAGCAAGCCCAGCACAGCCACGACCAGGAGCAGTTGCCCCACTTCAATACCGAGATTAAACGCGAGCAGCGAAACCAGCAGATGATCCCCCGCCAGTTGTAATCTGTCCTGGAGCTGAAAAGAAAACCCATAACCATGGACCAGACCAAAGATCAGTGCCAGTGCCCAGCGGTGACTGACAGTGCCGGACACCATATTCTCCGCCGCCACCCATAAAATACTGGCCGCAATCAGTACCTCGATCAGGGCGGGGAACCATAATGCATCGGGAATAAAACCCAGTGCTGCGCTGATCAGCGTGATGGTGTGACCTGCAGTAAACGCTGTCACTATAATCACCAGTTGCCGGAACCGGAACATCGGGACCACCAGACAGATCAGAAACAACAGATGATCGGCCCCGGAAAACAAATGCACTGCACCTTCGGTCGCAAAGCCGGGGATCACCTGATACCAGGCCGGATCAAGCATAATCTCAGTCGTTGAGCCATCAAACTCAAACAGGCTCTGTTGATTCTGAGCATCGATAAAGGTCAGAACTGTCTGGGTTTTCACCCCGAGATGCGCGAGCCCCGTTTGCAGCGCCAGACGCCCGGAAGCAGACCGTGGCCTGAAGCGGATTTCCATATCCACCAGTGCCTGCCGCCACACCAGCATGGTGGACTCGTTCAGCGGAGGGTCATCGAAATGAGCGAGCGCCGTCTGATACTCATAGAAACTGCGATCCGTCGGCACCGACAAACGAACATTCGACAGTTCACCGGCTGCCAGGGTCTCACCGTCCTGCAGCAACTGAAGCTCATCCACTACCCACAGGACCGCTGCATCCTCAAGGAACTCACTGGCTTCAGGAAACTTAAGAAAGCCGGGCCCATACTGCGGAAAATCAATGTCCCGCACCGATTCCAGAGGAATCCGGACCAGTACTGTGATGTGCTCCGGATCCATTTTGATGAACATCCTGACCTGTACGCGTTCAGGTATTTCATGGGCGGCTGCAAACAATCCCGGCAGTGCCGCGAGGGTCATGAAAAGCAGTAAACGGACAGAGCGGAGCTGGGAGAAACTGGCAGTACGCATTTCGCGAGTATACGAGCGCCAGACCGATGAGTATACTTTTTACCAGAGCTCAATTTACAGACCAGCCAAGTGAGCCAGCCGAAGGCCTGAAACATTGTTCTTTAGCTCAATGCCCCGGAAAGCTGGCGAGACAATAATAAACGGTGTTCTTAAGAGGGGATATTCATGCGCTTTGCCATTCACTACAACATTTTGTTAGTCGCCCTGACGGGCCTGTTATCAGCATCTCTGGCTACCGCTGCTGACAAGGCCGTTAAGGCACCTGCCTTTGAAGTTGACCCTTACTGGCCACAACCTTTGCCCAATCACTGGGTGTTGGGTTCTGCCATTGGTGTTGGTGTCGACTCCCGCGATCATGTCTATGTCATTCATCGTCGCAACAGTTTCAACGAGCGTACCGAAATCGGCGCCGCGACCGACCCAAAAACCTCGGAATGCTGCATCCCGGCGCCTAATATTCTGGAGTTCGATCCTGATGGTAATCTGGTAAACAGCTGGGGCGGGCCCGGAGAAGGTTATGACTGGCCGTCAAGCAATCATGGCCTGACTCTCGACCCTATGGACAATATCTGGATTGGGGGCAATGGTGCCAAAGACTCTCATATCCTGAAATTCTCCAGAGACGGCAAGTTCCTGCAACAAATCGGTATTCCGGGACAAGAGAAGGACAGCAACAGCACCGAACACTTTGGCCGGGTGGCGAAAATCTCGTTCGATGCTGCTAACAGCGAAGCTTATGTTGCCGACGGCTACAGCAACAAACGGGTCGCCGTACTGGACATGAACAGCGGCGAATTCAAACGCTACTGGGGTGCGTATGGTAACAAGCCGGATGATACCAACCTCGGTCGCTATAACCCCGAAGAGCCACTGGCACAGCAATTCAGAAATCCTGTGCATTGTGCTGAACCCTCGCACGACGGTCTGGTCTATGTGTGCGACCGCGCAAACGACCGCATCCAGGTTTTCAGAACCGATGGTACCTTCGTCACCGAGAAAATCATCGCACCCCTGACCCTGGGTGATGGCTCTGTATGGGATATCGCCTTTTCAAAGGACAAGAACCAGACCTATATGTACGTTGCCGACGGTAAAAACATGAAGGTCTACATCATGGACAGACAATCTCTGGAAGTGCTCACCAGCTTTGGTGATGGCGGCAGACAGCCCGGACAGTTCTTCGCGGTCCACAGCATTGCTACCGACTCAAAAGGCAATATCTACACCACTGAAACCTACGAAGGCAAACGGGTACAGAAGTTTAAATACAAAGGTATCAGGAAAGTGAAAGCTGAAAACCAGGGCACTCCCTGGGGCAGCAAACTCAACTAACAGGAAGAATCTTGCGCCAGGAACCCCTGGCGCAAACCTGAAACAAGCTCTGCCAACCCGGAATCAAGCGCCAGCCTGCGCATCATTCTAACGTTTGCACCCAGACTGCAGAAAAAAAATATAGCCCTTATTCAATCACCAGCCGCATAAACCGGTCACTGCCCGGCTCCAGAGGTTGCTCCCCCCGGGGATAGCCCACATCCTTCAGGATGTATGCCAGCACCTGCGTATAAACCTCACGGTCCAGCCCTCCGGGGTTACTCTCGGGCATGCCTTCTGCCATCACCGTATACAGCGATGCCAGCCGTTCTCCCTTCCAGGCCTTAAAAACCGGCCCGAAATAACCCGCAGGATGGCAGGACAGACAATGTTGCATGTAAAGCTTTTTGCCTGCCCGTGCCTGGTCCTTCGTATACCAGCCTACAGACGCGTCAGCCGCCTTCGCGGCTGACACCCAGATAGCCAGCAATGCTGCTACCAAAAAAGTCCCCACCCGCAACATCAGTCAGCCAGCACCATCGCCGTCAGTTTTGGCCCGGTCTGCAACATGACATACTGTTTACCGTTGTGGATGTAGGTCATGATCCCGTAATTGGTCTTTCCTGAAATCTCTACCTTGCCAACGGTTTCTCCGGTGGTTTTGTCGATGGCAAACAGTGTCGGTGTTCCGTCGCTTGCCACATCTGAGTAGATCAGCAGATTTTTAGTCACGACCATCTTGGCAATGCTGCCGCTGCCGGTGTTGGGAATATCCATATCTTTCAGATCCGGATGCGTCAGCACCTTCTCAGGCGTCTCGCCTACGGGTACCCACCACAGGTGTTCCCCGGTGTTCATATCAATGGCAGTGATCCGGCTGTAAGGTGGTTTGAATATCGGGAGCCCGTCAGGCCCCTTTACCCGTGAATATCGCAGTACAGCGTAGTCTGAAACGGTTGTACCCGTCGGCGCCTCGAGAATCGCATCCCGTTCTGCGCCCGGAGCCAGAATCCTGGAAGTACAGCCTTTTCTGGAAGTGACATACAAAATTCCCGTTTCCGGATCAGCCGCTGAGGGACCGTCGATGTTCACCCCGCCCATATCGCCAGGGCACCACAGGGCCGCAATCTTGCCCATGTCGTTGTCGCGATGCAGCGGAGGATGGAACAGCGGCCCGATCTCATAGGGTTCCAGATTCTTTATCGCCTGTTCCCGCAACGCCGGTGTGAAGTCAATCAGGTCATCATAAGTCAGCCCCTGCATGTCATAAGGTGCAGGCTTGGTGGGAAATGGCTGAGTCTTAGCCAGTTTCTCGCCAGGCACTTTTGATACCGGGACTGGTTTCTCTTCAATGGGCCATAACGGCTCACCGGTTTCGCGGTTAAACGCATAGACAAAGGCTTGCTTGGTCGTTTGCGCGACGATAGGCACTTTCTTACCCCCAAGGTTGACGTCCATTAGGATTGGCGCTGTCGGGGTATCGTAATTCCAGATGTCATGGTGAACCATCTGGTAATGCCAGATTCGTTTGCCCGTTCTCGCGTCCAGCGCTATCAGACTGGTACTGAACAGATTGTCTCCCGGGCGAAAACCACCATAAAAGTCCATGGTCGCACCGTTGGTTGGTACATAGACAATGCCGCGCTCCTGATCTGCGGACAGCGGTGCCCAGCTGGAAATATCCCCAGTCCACTTCCAGGCATCATTTTCCCAGGTTTCATGACCAAACTCGCCGGGTTTAGGTAACACATTGAACTTCCAGAGAAATTTACCCGTGCGCTTGTCGTAAGCGAGGATGTCGCCGGGAATATTCTCGATCCGCGACTGGTTATAACCCTGCTCATGGGAGTTACCCACTACAATGACATCACCAACTACAATCGGAGGTGCTGACGAAGTCACATAGCCGGTCTCCAGCGGAATACCGTTATAGGGATCATACTCATGTCCCAGATCAGCCAGCAGGTCCACGACACCCGTCTTCGGGAAACCCTTAATGGGCACGGGCTGACCGAATCCTTCAAGAGGTAACCCGGTGACAGCATCCAGTGCCGTCAGGAAGAAGGCGGGCGAAGTAATATAAATGACACCGCGACCATCAATCTCAGAATAAGTGATCCCCTTGCCATAATCCTTCCGCATCGAATACTGATAACGGGCGGTATCAGGTTCGCGCCATGACCAGAGTGTTTCACCGGTAGAAGGATCGATGGCAACAACATGGCGGCGTGGTCCTGCAACGGTGTAAAGAATGCCATTAATGTAGGATGGCGTGGAACGACCGCTCTGCGCATTGAAACTGGCGCCATCCCAGACCCACGCCTCTTCCAGATCAGTGAAGTTGTCTTTCGTGATCAGGTCTGCTGGCGAGTAACGGGTATGCTGACTGTCACCACCGAGATAGTGCCATTCGCCATTTTCCGTACCTCGTTTTTCCGCCGACACGGTATGGCAGGCCGCGACGGTAAACATCAGTGTGACGATAACAGGTAGCCGGGCTAACCAACCAGCTGAAACGCCTTCGCTCTGACTTTTCATCTCTCTCCCCTCTGTAACATCATTTTTTTTCTTGCGAATGAGATTAAGCCAATCATCCACAAATTAGTAGACCTCCATTAGTTTTGCATTTTTCGTCATATGAGTTAACCTTACGCTGCCTCGGAAACCGTCGGTAGGATATGGGTTGGGACATCCTGGTTTTCGAAAGCCAAAATTCACTAGGGGAAAAATAAGCTATGAGCAAACTGTCCAAGTTTAATAAACTGGCACCGCTCTCACTCCTGGCTGTCCTTGCACCACTTACCGCTCCCGTTGTCTAGGCAGAAGATGCCATGGAAGAGGTTGTTGTAACTGGTTCTCGGGTACCTGGTAGAACAGCAACCGATTCTGCGGTTCCTGTTGATGTAGTGGGTGGTGAAGAATTCGAAAATATGGGTACATCTGACATGGATGACATGCTGAGAAATCTGCTGCCATCCTACAACGTCACCCGTTACCCCATCAGCGACGCAGCTACGCTGACCCGTCCGGCCAATATGCGCGGCCTGCCGCCAGACAACACACTGGTTCTGGTCAATGGCAAGCGTCGCCATCGTGCCGCTGTCATCGCGGAACTGGGTGGTTCGCTGGCAGCCGGCTCACAGGGTCCTGACATCTCTGTCATTCCTGCAGTCGCCTTGCAGCAGGTTGAAGTCCTGCGTGACGGTGCGGCTGCTCAGTACGGTTCTGACGCCATCGCTGGTGTACTGAACTTTAAACTGAAACAGAATTCATCTGGCCAGACTTTCGAAGTCAAAGCTGGCGAATATTTTGAAGGTGATGGTGGTCTGACTCAGGTATCTGCCAACGTTGGCCTGCCGCTGGGCTCTGACGGCTATGCCAGTGTCTCTCTGCAGTACAAGTCTTCAGATGCAACAGATCGAAGCATTCAGCGAACTGACGCTATTGCTCTGATCGCTGGTGGTAACACAGCAGTCGGTAACCCAGCTCAGGTATGGGGTGCGCCGGAGATTGATGATGACTGGG
This sequence comes from Pseudomonadales bacterium, assembly GCA_020443225.1. Lineage (GTDB taxonomy): Bacteria > Pseudomonadota > Gammaproteobacteria > Pseudomonadales > Azotimanducaceae > UBA4582. The sequence continues at coordinate 1,260 of JAGRIO010000123.1, read as the reverse complement.
CCTTCTTTGTTAACAGCGGTATTCAGCTGACTGACAGCCAGGAACTGTATGCCTGGGCAAATTATGCAGAACGCAAGGTACTGGGCGGTTTCTTCTTCCGTAACCCGAACAACCGTAGCGGTGTATTCACCGGTAGTGGTGGCCTGCGGGCGATTATGGATCTGAACCTGGTTGGTCAGACGGGTCAGACTTCGAACTGCCCGGCTACCGTGGTTGCCAGCTCAGGAGAAAATTTCAATCCAGGATCTCTGCCAGCTAACTGTGTTGTGGCTAATACGCTCTATCCGGGCGGATACACGCCTGCATTTGGCGGCCGGGTACAGGATGGCGGCGTGGTCGTTGGCTTGCGCGGCGAGATGGATAACGGCATGGGCTATGACCTGAGCTACTCGTTGGGTAACAACGAAACTCAGTTCCAGATCTCCAATACATGGAACCCGTCACTGGGTATCACCAGCCCGACGGCCTTCAATCTGGGTAAATACATTCAGACTGAACACAATCTCAATTTCGATTTCAACTATCCGGTACAGATCGATGGTCTGGCTTCTGACCTGAATATCGCATTCGGTGGTGAGTACCGGGTTGAAGAATTCGAAATCCGTCAGGGTGAGGAAGCTTCCTGGGTCGCTGGCGATTTCGCTTTCCAGAATGCTAATTTCCATTCCGATGGCGTAACACCACTGGTATCCCTGAGCATTGGCGCTCACGGTTTCCCTGGTTTCAGCCCCACTCAGACCGGTGAGTTCGACCGAGCCAACTACGCGTTCTATGTTGACCTCGAAGCTGACATCACTGACAACTGGTTGTTGGCTGGTGCAGTGCGGTTTGAAGATTTCGATGACTTCGGCACAACCACCAACTTTAAGGTGGCGTCACGGGTCAGTATTACTGATTCGATCAACATCCGTGGTTCTGCCAGCACTGGCTTCCGTGCACCGACTCCTGGTCAGTCAAACGTGACTAAGGTATCTACTATTACTGTAGACGGTGTGCTGCAGCAACGTGGTCAGATTCCTCCGACCAACCCAATCGCTGGTTTCCTCGGTGCAGAAGCGCTGCAGCCAGAAGAGTCAGTCAACTATACCCTGGGTATCGCCTGGGATGTGACTGATGCGCTGACCCTGACTGCTGACTGGTACCGCATTGATCTGGAAGATCGTATTTCCCAGACTGGTACTATCAACATCGCAAGCCGTCCGGTTCCAGCCGGCGTCGGTTGTACAGCTGTTTACACCAACCTGGCTGAATGTCTGCAGG
>JAGRIO010000122.1 GCA_020443225.1 Pseudomonadales bacterium | reverse complement strand
CCAAGTCTCTCAAACTCTATCTCGGATCGTACAGCGGTACACGCTTTAACCGGCGTGCTGAAGTGATACAGACCCTGGAATCCGATCTGACCCTTGCTGCCCGGGCGCCGGTTGCAGTTTCTCTGCTGTCACCAGAGCAGATTCAGCAACATGGTCTGGCGCTGCTGAATGGCCAGGTACTGGACCATCTGGATGTTGAAATCGATGAATACTACTGGAATCCGGAGTTTCTGCGTCTCGAGAGCGATACTATCGTGCGGGAATCACTGGTGACTCATTTGTTCAAGTCCATTTGTCCGGTCACAGGTCAGCCGGACTATGCCAGCGTGCAGATTCAGTATGCGGGTGCCAGCATCAGCCATGAAGGTTTGCTGAAATATCTGATTTCCTATCGATCACATGCGGAATTTGCGGAGCAGATCGCCGAGCGGATATATGTCGACATTCAGAATCGCTGTGGCCCCGATCGTCTGACGGTGCAGGCCAGATTTACCCGTCGTGGCGGCATTGATATCAACCCTCACCGCTCTTTTGAAGATGTGTTGACAACAGATGCCAGGGTCTGGCGTCAGTAGTCAGTCACCCCGTCTGGGGGCTATCAGGCTCCTTAACCAGTTCAGCCAGGAATTTCCACTCAGAAAATAGCGATCTATCGCATCATTGCTGCTGTGCAGTTGCTGAGGATCGGCAAAGATTGCCTGCCGCATGATCAGTTCCCGTTCGCTGTCTAGCGGTTTGATCACCCGGGCCGGGTTACCTGCTGCGATCACATTGGCCGGGATATCATGTGTCACTACAGATCCTGCACCAATGACACTGTTTTCACCAATGGTTACGCCCTTGCATATCACTGCGCCATCACCAATCCAGACATTGTTCTCAAGTACTACGGGTCGGGTAGTACCCACAGCACGGGTTCTGTCATAAATGTCATGCCAGTCGGCATCTGTGATGTAGCTGCCAGCGGCCAGCATGCAATTGTCACTGATGGTCACTGACGACGCAGAATCGATCCTGACACCCGGGCACAACAGGCAGTAGTTACCTATCCGCACTGCGCCCTGTTGTCCGGCAATTGCCCAGGTTGAGAGGGAAACCCGCCGGTCTTTCGCGGTGACCACATGGAGAAAGTCCCCTGCGTAAATGTCAGCGCCATGCAGGGAAATATTCCACGGTTTCATTAAGTGATAACCGCTACCAAGACTGGCGAACTGAGGGGCGATAAAGTGTCGCGCATACCAGGTCTCGATAGCCATGTACCATTTCTTGACCTGATAGGGGCGGTGATCATGAATCATAGGGCCACTTTCCTGAGCAGTGACCAGAAAGTCTAACAGATTATTTTTGGCCTAATGACTTCCGGAGTTTTTCATTTTCTTTCTCCAGCGTTTCAATGCAGGTCAGAAGCTCTGATGTTTCCAGAGAGTGCTGGTGCAGAATGGATTCCATCTCCGGTGTGGTGTTTGCGGCCTTCATCAGTGCATTGATTTCATCGTGGGCCGTCTTTAGTTCATCTTCCAGCAACTGAACGCATAACTCTGATTCCTGCTGATAGCGCTGAAGCTGTTGCAACTCACTGGTTTTAACTGAGATTTCCGCTTCTGCGTCAGTTTTCTGTTTTAACAGCGCGGCAATCAGTTTTTTCTGCTGGCTGGCGGCGTCCTTGTGCTTCTGCACTTCCTCAGAGCGGTCAGTTGCCTTTGAAATCACCTTACCCTGGCGCGATGCCACCGCAGGTCGAAGGTCAATAAGGCGGTCTTCTGCGGAACCCGGTTTAAGCTTCAGTGGTTCCAGTCCCATGTCTTCATTGACTTCGTGAATTGCGTCAATCAGCGCTGCTTCGTCTTGCTGATTGTTGGTTTCAATATAAGCTTTTGCGGAGTCGCACAGATTCCCCCAGGAAGACTGCAGTTTCAGATTACCCGCGGCCGCATTGGGTTGCTGGCCGGTTTCTTCGATCGCCTGTACGACTTCCGTCATGCCATGGTTAATTCGTGCCCACTTTTCATCGTCATTGCTGGCCTGATCTGCCTCGAACTCTGAGGTGAGAAACATGTGGCGAAGTGTTGAGGCCCGCTCGGTCGTCGCGGATTCGGATTCGTCGTCGCTGTTCTGTGTTTTCAGTTGTTTGAGATGATCTTCAGTGCTTTGTATCTCGCGCTTCAGATAGTCAGCGTAGAACGCACGCCCGGCTTTATTGGCTTCTTCTATGAGGCCGGCGGTGGTGTTCTTGAGCTGATTCAGCCAGTGATTAAGGGACCGGATTCGGGTGCGTAACCGACCGTTATAAAATACGAGCGCAATTATGCCCAGCAGCAGCACTGAAAATGCTTCGATGACGCTGAAGATCGTAAATTCCGTAATTGCGATCACGGTGAAATTTCCCGTTTTCCTTTAGGGGTCTTTCAAGTATGGTACAAGGCGCTGATTTAGCACCTTTATTGTGATTTTCAGGGTGCAACGAAAGAACCACCGGAAAGTAACATGCCCGAAATGAGTGCGCTGGACGCCCTGCACAACAGAAATTCTTCACCCAGATTGTCTGGGAATCCCCCGACAGCAGAACAACTGGATCAGATATTCAGAGCAGCGCTGCGTGCACCTGATCATGCCCAGCTCCGGCCCTGGCGATTTCTGACCATTTCCGGTGATTCAAGGATGCGCTTAGGTGAATTGTTTGCCCTGGCCCAGGAACAGGATTCCCCGGGACTGAGTGAGGAGCAGCTGGCCCGCGCCGCTGGCAAAGCCCTGCGGGCCCCGCTGATTATTGTCGTGATTGCCTGTATCCGGCCGCACCCCAAGGTGCCCGGGCAGGAGCAGATCGCCTCTGCGGCAGCTGCCGCACAGAATATTTTACTGGCAGCTCATGCGCTGGAACTGGGCGCTATCTGGCGTACCGGAGGGATGGCGTATCACCCTGCGGTGATGTCAGGGCTGGGGCTGACGAGTACCGAAAAAATTGTCGGTTACCTTTACCTTGGTGAGAGGGAAGGGAACCAGAAAGAAATTTCACCCCTGCGTCAGGAAGATTTTGTGCAGGCGTGGTAACACCAGCGTCGCCAGCCATTAGCTGGCGACGATCAGATAACAGTATTGAGGATATTCATGGGAAAAACAGCCAGATCTAAAACAGCTTCTCGTATGCAGGACAGGCTGATTGATGAGCTGATCGGTATCTGTCGGGGCGTCATCGCCGATGGGCGGGTCGATGAGCGCGAAGCCATCTTTGTGGGGCAGTGGATCGAGAATCATCGTGATATCGCCGATCGCTGGCCGGTCAATGTGCTTTATGCGCGAATCACGGAAATGCTCAAAGATGGTGTTCTATCCTCATCAGAGCAGGCAGAACTGCTGGAGACGCTGAAAGAACTGACCGGTGAAACCTCAACCTATCAGGAGCCAAACCGATCCACCTCTCTGCCACTGGACAAGCCTGAACCGGAGGTTATTTTTGAAGGCAAAACTTTCAGCCTTACCGGCCGCTTTGTTTATGGCTCGCTGATTGAATGCGAGGAAACAATCGCGGAACTTGGAGGTTACATTGATGAAGCGCCCACCCGGGACACTGACTATCTGATCATCGGTGAGCTTTGCAGCCCGGAATGGGTACACACAACCTTCGGACGCAGTATCGAACGTGCTGTCGCCCTGCGTGAAGAAGGCAGTGGAATCAGAATTATTTCAGAGGAACACTGGGTTAACAGCCTGGCAGGTTAGGCGCTCAGGTGACCACCACGATGCGCTTCCCAGCGCTGGTGTTGCCGGCGTTCTGTTAATGAAAACCGGCAACCGTTCTGTTGTTCAGTGACGGCAAACGTGAAATATACCGTCCTCGTCCAGTTCCTCCAGCGTGAATTCCAGCTCTCTGGTGATATCAGCCTTAGAACGACCTTGTGACTTGTAGAACTGCAGTATCTCCCAGATCAGGGCCTGCCCGTAGGCGTCAGTGACATTGGCTGCGCTGGCTTCCGCCAGACCCGCCTGCAGATGGTCTTTTGCGAGTTTATAGGGGCTTGTCATAGTCAGTCTCAGGATTGGAAAAGACCTGATTGTTTCGCGTGTATGGTAATCAGACCATGACGTGTATCAAGATTTGCACAATCCTGGCTGTTCAGGTGGTGTAGAACCGGCGCAATTTTGCTTTGCTTACTGCCGCCAACTTTCTGGTTGTTGTGATATTGTCAGCGTTAATAACTCTAAGCTGATGAGGTAAATGAGGTGCCAGAATTTACGCAGATCATCTATGAACAACCTGAACCAGGAATCGCCCGTATCTGGCTTAACCGGCCAGAGGCACGAAACGCGCAGGATACTGCGTTGCTCTATGAGCTGAACGAAGCGTTCGATATTGCGATGGGTGACGATGCAGTCCGGGTCGTTATTCTGGCCGCCAAAGGCCCCCATTTCTCGGCGGGGCACGACCTGCGGGAAGGCTCTCGTCAGTCCGGCGATTTTTCGCGGGTAGGCAGTTGGTCAAGTCAGGATGCGGCTGGGTCCGAAAGTTACTATTGTCGTGAGAAGGAGATCTACGAGGGCTTTTGTCTGCGCTGGCGTGATCTTGCCAAACCGACTATTGCCTCGGTTCACGGCAAAGCAATTGCCGGTGGTCTGATGCTGATCTGGCCCTGTGATCTGGTCATTGCCAGTGACGATGCCACGTTCCAGGACAATACCTTGTTTATGGGGATACCGGGTGTGGAATATTTTGCCCACGTCTGGGAGCTGGGCATTCGCAAGGCCAAGGAGTTCCTCATGACCGGTGCGCCCATTACTGCTGAAGAGGCGCGGGATGCTGGAATGGTTAATCGGGTAGTTCCCCGTGAATTGCTTGAGCAGGAGACCCTGGTACTGGCCAGACAGATAGCAGAAAAACCGGCTTTCGGTATGAAGCTGGCTAAACAGATGATCAATGCCGCATTCAGTGCCCAGGGTTTTGATAACGTCCAGCGCAATGCTTTCAATGCCCATCACCTGGCGCATACGCATTACCGGCTCAGTCAGGATGGCTCCATGATGGACCGGGACTTTCTGGCGTCTTTCGGCAAAAAGTCTGACAAGGGTTAAGTCTCTGCTTGCAGACCCGGCGAACTGTGTGGTCGGGTCAGCCGGTTCTCATGGATTCGCCGATGACGGCAGGAAGGGGAATATAACCGGGATGCAGGATCGGTTGCTTTGCAGCCGGATTGCGCTGTTTTTTCCCCGTCACAAATCCGCGGCATCGTCGTGAGCCACATCCGCATTCAAAGGTGCGGAACAGAAAATCCTCAGTTTGTGCATAGTCCATGGTCACATACTGTCCTGGTTCGATGGATCTGACCGCGATGAACTGACGTTTGCCCGGATAGACCCGCGTGTTAGGTTGGCAGCTGTGCAGAATCTTGCCGTAGAAGTAAGGATCGTGCAGATGTAAATCCTTGCGCACCTGCAGAGAGAACTGCGTTACCTGAGCACTGAAAAATCCGGTGAAGGCAAAGACAATGTCTCCTTTTGAGAACGGCACGAGGCTGACTACCCCTTCACCGAAGCGAGGGTCAGCAGGAATGCTGAACCTGTCCCGGGTAGGTTCGTATTCAAATGGCGGAATGGTGTCCGGATAGAAGCGCTGACCCATGGGTTGCTGACTGGCTTCGCTCATGCCTATTTCCTCAGCAGCACCTGATAGTTGACTTCCCGGGTGCCAAAAAAGCTGTCAATGAAACTGAGAACCTCCAGTTCGTTGTAGCCCTTACAGCTGAATACATCCAGATACAGGTCTCTTGCCATGTCATTGGTGTGAACGGTAATAGCGCTGGTTTCGATCAGCTGTACGCCAGAAATGCCTTCCTCGATACCCTGCCCAAAGCGCGCTACCAGAGGCTCGCCGTAGGCGACCATATCAATCTGTACGACCAGTTCTTTCAGGAACCGGGTGATCGCATCTACGTCAAGTAGTGCATCGTTGCAGTGTCTGGCAGACAGCACCAGATGTTTACCATAGTAATGCACCCCATCCACCAGAATACGTTTGTATTCGGTGGTGGGCATTGCCGAAGCAGGTGAATTCATACCGGTCTCCTGATATGGATTGAAGTGAGTCGTAGTTATGCTGAAAATCAGCCCGCCAGCCGGGCAGCACCGAATATCACACCCCGGTATTCCCGGGCTTCGTGATCTGCGGGCACTGTTGAAACTGTGATGGATGCCGGGTCAAAACCGGTATCAAGCAAGGCTTGCTTCACATCATCCGGAAACAGCCGGACATTGGGGTAACGTGTATTGCCAAAGTCGGAATGATCAGCATCAAGCAGGGAAGAGAACAGGAATAACCCTCCTGGCGCTATCAGTTGTTGCAAATTAAGGATATTCGCCAGCCACTCATCTTTATTGTTGGTAACGGCATCCAGACAATAGTGCGACATCACAACGTCGAATTGCCGGGTGGTTGTTACCGGTGGCGATGCGTAAATATCGCAGGTGGTGACCCGGGTGACTACCCGACGGATCGCAGCCTCGCGAAATTTCAGGTCGTTGTCGCCCACCGGGCGCGTGCCACGCGCCTCCAGGCTCAGACAATGGCGGATAAATGGACGCCAGTCGAAATCACCAGTGTCACCAGCCAGCCAACGATTGACCAAGTCTCTGTTGGCATCGACATAGTCACAGAAGTGAATGCCTGAAGCACGGCGCGCTGCGGGAATAACACCAATAAGCGCCGGACCGCCTCCGAATTCAAGGACCCTGCAACCTTCGGGTATCCCTCTGAACTGTTAGACCAGGAACTGCAGCAGGCCGCTGGCCTCATGTTTAAGTTCGCCATAATAACTGTGCAGGTAATCCAACGGACTGAATGCCGGATACGCAGCAAAGTCCGCAACATCCGAAGAGGTGCTGATAGCCATAACCCAAAGACCCAAGGTGGTTGATAGTGTCGACGCTTCCAGGTGAAGACAACGCAAGGTGTTGACCGCAAAGACATCATCCACAGAGGAAAGGGAGGGTTGAGCTACCTTCCGCTGGTGACGCAATCGTAGATCAAACTGCAAAAATGCAAAGAAATATTTTTTTTGGGAAACGGCAGATTTTTCTGCTGAGCGAACCAGCCTGGCGTGACGGGATGTCTGATCAGATGCAGGTATATCAGCCGTAGTGGATAGTCGCTTCCGCGATCGGTTGCGGCATGAGCGAGATCGTTGGCGAGATGAATCGGGTAACAGAGGCAGGTGATCTGAGCCACAATTGATATTTATACCGGGGTAATATTTACAAATAATATTACCCGGGTATAATCCCGCGATCTTATGTTCTGGGCTGATAACAAGATGCCGGATGTTCAACCTTTTGCCGCATTCAGTGCTGGTCACCTTATTGCTGAGGGTGAACTTCGTACCGTAGTCCTTGCAGTAAAGCGGCATATAGCACGCAATACAGATGACTCAGCGTTAATTTTCGATAACGCAACAGGCAGAGTCACTGACATTGATTTCCGTGGAAGTGAAGACGAGGTGCTCGCGCGTCTGACGGGTCCCCTCGCCGATAAGCGTGGACGGGGAAGGCCGAAACTCGGTGTGGTAGGCAAGGAGGTCACCTTGTTGCCCAGACACTGGGAATGGCTGGCGACACAACCGGGGGGTGCCTCAGTTGCACTCAGAAGACTTGTGGATGAGGCCAGACGGAATAAAAGCGCAGAGGGGCAGCAGCGAGCAGCGCAAAACCGTGCTTATCAGTTTGCGGCAACCATGGCCGGTGATCTGCCGGGTTTTGAGGAAGCGATGCGTGCCCTGTTTTCAAACGACAAAGCCGGGTTTGATCAACGGACCGTGTCCTGGCCTGAGGATATTCGCGTTCATGCGATGAAGTTAGGTTTTGAACTGCCTGAGGAAGCGGTATGAGTGACGAGTATTCCCGTACAGAAAAGATCGATAAAAAAGCACTGAAGCGCCAGTATCTTGAGGTGAAAACCCGTGCAGGTGTGTACCTGATCCGTAATCTGGTGACCGAAAGGCTACTGATCGCAGGCAGTAACAACGTCACCGCGGCGCTGAATCGTCACCGCTTCGAAATGAAAATGGGCAGCCACCGGAATTTAAAAATGCGGGCCGACTGGAAAGCCCATGGCGAGGATTCCTTCACTTTCGAAGTGCTGGATGCGCTGAAATACCGGGATGATCCCGGCTTTAATGCTGAAACCGAACTTGAGGATCTCGTTGCTCTCTGGCGCGGGGAAATATCGTTCCGGGCAGAGAACGACTATGAATACAAAGGAGACTGACGATGAATCAACCACATACCGATAGCCTGTTAGCCCAGTACTATTCTTGGGCGCGTTTGAAACTCCGGCTGGATGGTGAGCTGGCTCACGACGGACTTGGGTTTGAGGAGCTCGCCATACTGAACCTGTTGGAAGATGAGGCGGGTATGAGCTTGTTTACGCTGGGAGAGGAGATGGGTTTGTCTGCCGGCGCTATGTTGCAGAAACTTAAACCGCTGGAAAAAATCGGGCTGGTTCGCTTCGAAGGGGAGTTGAAACAACGCAGGATAATTCGCACTCAGTCAGGCGGCCGTCTGCTCCGGGCAGGAAGGACCTCTGTCGAAGAACTGACTGGGCGTTGATGATCTCAGATCGACTTTCGGATTTTCAGGTCAGTTTTGCTGGCGTTGATATTCGCTGAACGATGAAGAGACGAAGCCGGGTTCTACCCCGATTGCTCGCACGGCTGGTGCGCGACCGACGGCGTTTATCAGATGACTTTTTAGGTGCCTGAAGTACTGGATGCGGAACACGCCTCGACTCACCATCGGCGACCATCCCAACTCATCGTCAGGATGGGTATCCGGTAAGGGCGGTTGCGTAGACTCCTTTCCAACAGCAAGTTTCGCCCAATAGCCTCTTTCTGGACAAGGCTCGTTCATTTGGGTACACACGCGAGCAAGAAAACTGGATGACACCCCGTACCTCCCGGCAACCCTGGTCATAGGCTCGGTCCAGACTTTCTCGTAGAGCGTCTTTCGGGTAACGGGGTTATCTCGGCTCATTACCACCTGGGTCAAATCGCCTGCTGCAATGTCTTCCAGGCGACATCCCAGGCGATCCGTTCCTGCTCTAGACGGACATTCTGCCCCCAGGCATTGCGTTTGATGGCCTGATACACCGCCTGCTCGGGATCCGTCAGCAAGGGCAATGTTTCGGCAGCATGCTGATCCTTCTCTTCAACCCATAAACCCTGATGACTTCGGAGGGATGCTTCGTCCATCAATACAGATTTCAGTTCAGGGAGATAGCTTCTGGCACGATTGAGAATCGCAAAACCATGCGTGTCCAAATCCCCCCAGTAGACGCAGTTGGCCTTGGCGACCCAGGGCAGACGACTCAGTACGTCGACCCCATAACCTAGCTGCATGATGACAACCGAACCCGGAAGATCATCAAACGCGAGACCAGTTTGCAGGTTCTCGACTATGAAAACGTTGCTGACAGGGAGTTCGAGTTCAGCCAGCTGTTCCCAGGGCGCAGAGATATCGTTCAGACTGCCGACCCGTTGCCTCAGGCTCTCGTCCAGAATGCGCAGACGGATGAGTTGTGGCGGTGCCTTGAGCCCGCAGCGCCCGAAAAAATCACCCTCACTTGATGATTTACCTCGCACGTTATCGACGAGATCTGCCAGGAGTCCTTTACGTTTTTCAAGCCACTTGCTGTCCAGGCCACTGACAGGCAGCTGTCTCGGATAAAGGTTGGAAGCAGGATTCTTCTCGAGCCAGGCGACCATATCGATAAGGCGTCGATAATCTGCCTCACTGTAAGCAGCAAGAATGGTAAAGTAACGAGGCAGCTTGTCAGAAAGCTGAGGCCAGCGCCCGATAAGATCCCTGTATCGCTGTTGGGCGCGATCCCATCGATCTGCTTCTCCAATCGATTGTGCAACTTCGCCGGGGCTAGACAGCAGCAGTTTCTCGGGAACAGGCTGTGTTCCCAGCTTGCGCCAACGCCGTTCACTCCAGGAAAGTGATCCCAGGCCATTCCAGGATTGCCAGGCTGCTACCCAGGCACGGACGTCTTCAACCTGCTTCAGCGCCTGGTTCTCGGTGGGGATACCCAGATTGACCTCCAGTGGCCAGGCACTGTCTT